>NZ_JAVRHY010000014.1:0-77043 GCF_031846305.1 Spectribacter acetivorans | reverse complement strand
CGCCGGCCCGAGGGCCGGCGTCGTAGGGGCATTGCGCCAGTAAATGACGGCGCGGATCAAATTCACCCGAGCAGCCCGAGAAGTCCGCCCAGCAGCCCAGAGATGAGGCCACCGATGACCGGAAGGCCCTCGGCGCCGCTCAGGAAGCCGCCGTTGTCATCCTCACCGAACTGGCTGAACAGCCCAGGAATCAGATCCCCGATGACGTTGCTGAACTGGGTGGGGTCGAAATTGCCGGTACCGCCAACGCCGGCAAGGATATCGCTGATCACCGGCACGCCGTCGCCATCCAGGCTCAGCAGCGTGGTCAGCAGATCGCCCAGCAGCGGCAGCGAGGCCGGATCACTGCCGCCGAGAGCCGGCACACCCTGCAATACGTCGCCCAGCAGAGGCACATTGCCTGTGCCACCGTTCTCCAGCAGGTTGGTCACGGTGTCGAGGCCGCCAGCTGCCTGGCCGCCCATGAGTTGAGCCAGTACATCACCTAAAACCGGTAGGCCCGACAGCAGATCGGACAGCACCGGAATCTCGGTGCCACCGCTCCCGGTGCCGCCGCCGGCCAGGAGATCACCAAGCCCGGCTTCGCCACCGAAATCGCTGAAGTCACCGGCAAACCCGGCGCCAAGCACCGGCGCCAGCGGCGAGGTCTCGCCAGTCACCGGCGCCAGTACACCTCGCAGGGCCTGGAACAACGGGTTGAGCACCACGGCCAGGCCGTTCTCGAAATCAATGCCTGCCTGATCAACCGCATCGCTCAGCGCGGTGCCCGCGCCCCCCGGCAGGGAGCCGGACAGTGCGTTCAGCACGTTGTTGAACGCGCCAACAAGCGCCGCGCTGGTGTCGTCACCATTGAGCCGCCCGGTCGCGTCCAGGATAGTGCTCAGGTCGCCAGCCCCAGTACCCAGGGCGGCGAGCAGGTCACCCACCAGCGGCGCATCGGCCACCTGGGGCGGTACCTGACCTGACAGGGTGTCCAACTGAGCGGAGATCTGAACCAGCAGATCGGTTATCGCGGTCAGGTCACCACCGTCGGTCTGACCGGTGATGCCGTCCTGTACCTCGGTTTGCACCTCGGTCAGCAGAGGCAGCAGATTCTCGGAACCGGGAATCGCCTGCCCTTCTTCCGTCAGCTGAATCAGGGTCTCGGACAGCCCGGCGGCGAAGCTGAGCAGAGCGTCGCCGGCCAGATCGCCGCCGGCGATCAGGTCATCCGGATTCTGGCTGGTGAGAAAATTCTGGAAACCGCTGGCCAGGCCATCCGGCGCGTCGAGCAGCGCAACCAGCGCTGACAGCAGTGCGGCGGACGTATCGCCGATGACTGGCGCGTCGCCGGTGGTATCGCCGACATCGGTCAGCGCGTCCTGGACCGGGTCGGCCGGCCCGGTGACCTGGTTACCGCCAACCGGAACCGGCTGATTACCATCATCCGCGGCGGAGCCACCGCCACCACCGCCGCCACAGCCGGTGGCCAGCGCCAGCCAGGCGCTGAACAACGCACCCAGTAGAAATCTTGAACTCGGAAAATTCATGCCTGCACCTCGTGAACGTATCGATTGGGGGAGCCGCGTCGCGGACCAAATGTGCCGCGTACAGGCTCCGGTATCGACCGTCAGGGTCCCGGCATGAGGGGTAAGCCGGAAATTTTCTTACAACGACCGCCCGCTTTTGCCGGCCGACGTCGAGGCGCGCCCGATTACGCCGTGAACCGGTTGTGCAGTCCGCACTCGCGATTGCCCAGCACTTTGGTGGGATCGAAGTAGCGATTCTCGTTGGGGAGACCATGGGCCAGCAGGTAGGCCTTCATGTCGGTCTCGCGCCAGTCCAGCAGCGGCGACACCTTCAGCACACCGCCCGGCTGATCCTGCGTGACCGTCTCCAGCCCCTGGCGGAACTCGGTCTGCTCGCGCCGAAGCGCCGTCAGCCATAGGTCCGGCTTCAGATCGGCGAATGCTCTGCGGAACGGTTCGAGCTTGACCTGCTCGGTGAAGGTCTCGTGACGGGGATCGTCGACGTCGGGAATACCCATCAGCGCATCGCGCCGCGCCGCGGATTGCAGCGGGTTGTACACGTGAATATCCAGATCCAGCATCTCGATGAGATTCTCGGCATAGAGATAGGTCTGTCGCGTGTTGTAGCCGGAGTCCACCCACAATACCGGCAGATCCGGGCGCACCTGCGTGCACATGTGCAGCAGGACCGCGGAATAGGGTCCGAAGTTGGTCGTGATCAGCGGGCGACCCGGGCGGGACAGCGCCCACGCCACGATAGCCTCGGCGGACTGGTTCGCCAGCTGCTGGTTGAGATTGGTGGTATCGGTGTCGGTCATACTCGGCCTCGCGTCTGAAGCAACGCGTTGACGGATTGTTGATGACGCGCAGTATCCCGCTAACGCAGCCCTCATGACATGCGTTTAAGGTTATATTGATACGTCTTGTAATTCTTTTTTGTTTGGACTTGCCGTCGCCGATGGCACATCGGCAGTGGCTCGCGGATAATGGCGCGCCTCACTTGCCACTGTCGCCACCACGATGAGTCAGTACATCTACACCATGAACCGGGTCGGCAAGGTTGTGCCGCCGGGCAAGCATATCCTGCGCGACATTTCCCTGTCCTTCTTCCCCGGCGCCAAGATCGGCGTGCTGGGCTACAACGGGGCGGGCAAGTCGACATTGCTGCGGATCATGGCCGGGGTCGACACCGAAATCGAGGGCGAAGCACGGCCGATGCCCGGCATCCGCATCGGCTACCTGCCCCAGGAGCCCCCGCTGGACGACAGCAAGGATGTACGCGGCAACATCGAGGAAGGCGTCGCCGAGATCAAGGGGCAGCTGGACCGCTTTAACGAGATCAGCAACGCATTCGCCGATCCCGACGCCGACTTCGACGCCCTGCTGGCGGAACAGGCCAGCTTGCAGGAGGCGATCGAAGCCGCCGACGGCTGGGAACTGGACAGCCGGCTCGACCGAGCTGCCGCGGCCCTGAACCTGCCGCCCTGGGATGCCGATGTCAGCAAGCTGTCGGGCGGGGAGCGCCGCCGCGTGGCCCTGTGCAAGCTGTTGTTGGAAAAGCCTGACATGCTGTTGCTGGACGAGCCCACCAACCACCTGGATGCCGAATCGGTGGCCTGGCTCGAGCGGTTCCTGGCCGACTTCCCGGGCACGGTGGTGGCCGTGACCCATGATCGTTACTTCCTGGACAACGTCGCCGGCTGGATTCTGGAACTGGATCGCGGACACGGCATTCCGTTCGAGGGCAACTACTCGGCCTGGCTGGAAGCCAAGGAAAGGCGCCTGGCGCGCGAGCAAAAAAGCGAGGACGCCCACCAGAAGGCCATCAAGGCCGAGCTGGAATGGGTGCGCACCAATCCCAAGGGCCGGCAGGCCAAGAACAAGGCACGCCTGAAGCAGTTCGAGGAGCTCGCGAGCCGCGAGCACCAGAAACGCTCGGAAACCAACGAAATCTACATTCCGCCGGGGCCGCGTCTGGGCGAGCAGGTATTCGAACTGGAAGGTGTCAGCAAGGCCTATGGCGATCGCAAGCTCTACCAGAACTTCGACCTGCGCATCCCGCGCGGCGCCATTGTGGGAATCATCGGCCCCAACGGCGTTGGCAAGACCACTCTGTTCCGCCTTCTCACCGGTGAAGAGCAGCCTGATTCCGGCGAGGTGACGGTTGGCGATACCGTGGAGCCGGCCTACGTCAGCCAGTCCCGCGACAGCCTTGATGGCGGCAAGACGGTATGGGAGGAAATCGGCGACGGGCAGGACATCATCCGGGTGGGCCACTACGAAGTGCCCTCGCGGGCCTACGTCGGCCGCTTCAACTTCAAGGGCGGCGACCAGCAGAAGCGTATCGGCGACCTGTCCGGCGGCGAGCGCAACCGAGTGCATCTGGCCAAGCTACTGCGGGCCGGCGGCAACGTGCTCCTGCTGGACGAACCGACCAACGACCTGGATGTGGAAACCCTGCGAGCGCTGGAGGAAGCATTGCTGGTATTTCCCGGCTGCGTCCTGGTTATTTCCCACGACCGCTGGTTCCTCGACCGCATTGCCAGCCACATTCTGGCCTTCGAGGACGACGGGCCCGTTTTCCTGGAAGGCAATTTCCAAGACTACGAGGCTGATCGCAAGCGCCGCCTGGGCGATGCCGCGGACGCGCCCACCAAGTCGAAGCATCGAAAGCTGGCCTGAACTACCGGCTGCAAGCCCCGGTTGACGCCGCAAAAATTTCATTTGCACGCGTATGTACAACCGCATGGCGCGGCGTTACACTCTAGCAAGTCAAGTTTTTGGCGCTACGGCGCCGGCTTGGGGACAACCGGTTGCATCAATCAAGGGGATCAGGGATGAGCAAGAACCTCCGCATGGCGGCGGCGGCCGCTCTGGCGTTTTCGTTCACCACGGCGGGCGCGGTTGATCCGGGCTGGTACGTGGAAGGCGGACTCGGCTACAGCAAGCTGAACGACAGCGACGCGACTCAGGAAACGTTCGGACCCGGGGGACCTGGCGGCCCAGGCACGCCGGGTACACCAGGTAGTGGCTTTCTGGTCATCCCGGGACTAATCAACCTTTTCCCCACCGGCCCTGGTGCTGGCGGCCCCGGCGGTCCGGGCGGACCCGGAGGCTTCGGCAACTCCCAGAACTTCGAAATCGAGTACGACGACGGCGCCTTCGGCAGCCTGTCACTCGGTTATGCCTGGGAAGGCGGTTTCCGTTCCGAACTGCAGCTTCGCTACAGCGAGAACGATCTGGACATGATCAATGACGGCATGGGTGGTAACACCGATGCCGACGGCGACATCACGTCGACCGCCCTGATGGCCAATGCCTGGTTCGACTTCAATCCGGACGGCAACTGGCATCCTTATGTGGGTGGCGGTCTTGGTGCGGCCGAAATCGAGCTCGACGCCGGCGGCGGTGCCGCCGACGACACCGTGCTGGCAGCCCAGCTCGGTGCCGGTATTGAATTCGATCTGAGCGATACCCTGGCTCTTGGTCTCGGCTACCGTTTCTTCAAGGCCGATGATCCCGAATTCGAGGCCACTGATCCGGCGACCGGCAATACCCAGCGCACGGACGTGGATTACGAACAGCACTCGGCAATGCTGAGCCTGCGCTATGTCTTCGCTCCAGCCGCCCTGACCGACAGCGACGGCGACGGCGTACCGGACGTGGACGACAAGTGCCCGAACACCCCGTCCGGCGCCCCGGTCGATGCCGACGGCTGTCCGCTGGACTCCGACGGTGACGGCGTGCCCGACTACGCGGACAAGTGCCCGAACACGCCGGCCGGCGTGCCGGTCGACGACACCGGTTGCCCGCTGGATTCCGACGGTGACGGCGTCCCTGACTACAAGGACGATTGCCCGAACACGCCCAAGGGCACGCAGGTCAATGCATCTGGCTGCCCGCTGGTGGTCGACTCCGACGGCGACGGCGTGCCGGATGACCGCGACAAGTGCCCCGACACCCCACCGGGTCAGCCGGTGACCACCGACGGCTGTGCCGTGGGTCAGAGCACCGTGCTCCAGGGCGTTAAGTTCGAGTTCAACAGTGCGCGGCTGACCCCGAATGCCGAGCAGATCCTGATCGGCGTGGCTGAAACGCTCAAGGACTCGCCCGGATTCGACGTGGAAGTGGGCGGTCACACCGACTCGATCGGCTCCGATTCCTACAACCTTGAACTGTCGCAGGAACGTACCGAATCCGCGGTCGAGTTCCTGGTTGGTCAGGGTATCGACCGCAGCCGGATGGTGGCCCGCGGTTATGGCGAGAGCCAGCCGGTGGCACCCAACGTCAATCCCGACGGCTCGGACAACCCCGAGGGTCGGGCCCGGAACCGTCGTGTGGAACTGAAGGTGGTCGGCCAGCGGTAGGCCGGTCACCCGACAATACGGCGGCGGGACAAAGGACTGTTCCCGTGAAACTTCAAGGAGGAAGTGATGAAGAAGACGTTGATAGGTGTGGTGATGGCCGGGCTGCTGTATGGCAGCCCGGCCCTCGCCCAAGACAACCCCGGTGTGCTCAATCTGTTGCTGGCGGGTGATGGCGTCGTTCCCAGTCTGCTGGAGACGCTGACAACCTTTCAGGCCGAACCGCTGGTGAGCAGCGTGGCCGGCGCGGATGGCGGCAGCGGGCTCATTCGCGGCAATGCCGGTGTAGCGCTCAACGACACCCTGGCCGGCCTGCTTCAGGACCCGTTCCTGGATCTGGGCACCACCCTGGACGGCGTGGGCCTTCTGGTCATTGGTGACGATACCCGGCCCGGCCTGGTGCCCAACCTTCTTATGGCACTCACCGGCGACGGCGGCGGCCTTGGTGGCGGTCTGCTCGGTGGTGACGGCGGTGGACTGCCGCTGGTCGGCGGGCTACTGGGCGGTGATGGCGGTCTGCCGCTGATTGGCGGGCTGCTGGGCGGTGACAACGGTGGCCTGCCTCTGATCGGCGACCTGTTCGGCGGCGATGGCGGCTTGCCCCTCATCGGCGGCCTGCTGGGCGGTGGCCTGGCAACCGGCGGTGCCGGCGGCCTGCCCCTCAACAGCCTGCCGCTGCCATTGTCCGACCTCGACCCGGCCACGGCGCTGGCACTGGTGAACGGGGCGACACTGGAGGGGCTGTAACCCTGTCGAGAGTCAGTTATTTGTGACGACTTCGGAGCCCCGCCATGCGGGGCTCTTTTCTTTTCCCATGCATTGCCGACATAATAGGCTAAAGTTCTGTAGGAAAACGCCGATACACTGCGTAGGTTGAACACCGGCACGGCGGCGCACCAACCGGAACAACCACCGAATCCTGATCTGATAATTGTCGACATTTCACGAGGAACTGGAAAATGAAACGTTTGATTGCTCTAGGCCTGCTCGGCCTTTCCCTGTCGGGGACTGCCTCGGCTCAGAACGAGAGCTTCGTGGGCGTCCTGCTCGGACCGGCCGGTCCGGTTGATGGTCTGGTCAACACGCTGATGACTCAGAACTTGGAACCCACCACGGACGGCGCTACCGGAAGCAACAGCGGCTTGCTGCGTGGCACCGCCGGCGGCGGCCTGAACGACCTGCTGGAAGGACTGCTGGTCAACCAGGATCCGGGGCAGGTCCAGCGCGGCCTGGTGGATACTATCATCATGCAGGGCGTGGCCGGCGATCAGGGTGTTCTGGACCAACTGCTCGGTTTCAATAACCCGGGAGACGGTTTCGCCTTCTTCACCGACATCTTCGGCAACTTCGCGCCGGACGGTTTCGACTTCCCGGGCCTTCCCGGCGGCACCGGTGGCGGCATGTCGCCGATTCCGGGCATCGATGGCCTGGGCTTGCCGCTGGATTTGCTGGATCCGGCCATCCTGCAGCAGCTTCTGGCGGCTGGCGGTGGTGCCGGTGGCCTGCCGTCTCTGCCGGGCCTGTAGTAGCGTAGCCGTCGACAAAGCGTCCGACGAAACGACCCCCGGCATCCGCCGGGGGTTTTTTATGGCTGCTGGCCGGCTTGCCACGAAGCCGTTCGCAGCCCATCATCCGCCCCCATGGACGAGCAGCTGATTCAACGGCTTCACGGCCTGATGGACCGAGGTGAGGCGCTGCTCGACCGGTTCGAACGCCGGGCCGACGGTGCCGCCATGGTCGACTGGCAGGCGCCGGCCTTCCGCTGGAGCCGCCACGATCGCCTGCAGCCGATATCCCGGGTCAACAACCTGCCGCTGTCGGACCTGCACGGCATTGCCGCGCAGAAAGACAGCCTGGTTGCCAACACCCGTCAGTTCCTGAACGGGAAGCCCGCCAACAATGCGCTCCTGTGGGGCGCGCGCGGTACCGGCAAATCCTCGCTGATCCGGGCGCTGCTGCACGAGTTCGCGGACCGCGGGCTGCGTCTGGTCCAGGTGGATGCCCGGGATCTGGTCGACCTGCCGGACATCGCCCCGTTGCTCAGCGATCGGCCCGAACGGTTCATCATCTTCTGCGACGATCTGTCCTTCGGCGACGATGACCCCGGTTACAAGGCCCTGAAGTCAATGCTGGACGGCTCGCTGCTGGCGCCGCCGGACAACCTGCTGATCTACGCCACCTCCAACCGGCGCCATCTGTTGCCGGAATACCTGGACGAGAATCGCCAGGCCTGCAACGTGGACGGCGAGATTCATCATGGCGACGCGGTCGAGGAAAAGTTGTCGCTGTCGGAACGTTTCGGACTGTGGCTGTCGTTCTATCCCTTCGATCAGGACGCCTATCTGGCAATCGTGCGCAGCCATCTCGACCGACTGGGTCAAGCCGTCGACGGTGATGCCTCGTTCCGCCGTGCCGCGCTGCAATGGGCGCTGGCTCGCGGCGTGCGCAGCGGGCGCGCCGCCCGCCAGTTCGCCCTGCACTGGCTCGGCCAGCAACCCGACGAGCCCGCATGACCGAGACACTCGACCCGCGGCAGCGTCGCCTGCGCCTGATCGCGTTCTCGCTGCTGGCCAGCGCCTTCATGGTGGCCTTCTTCCACCGAGTGGCCCCGACGGTGATCGTCGATCAGCTAAGGCAGGACCTGAACGCCAGCGCGGTGGCGCTGGGCTGGCTGGGGGCGGTGTACTTCTACGTCTACACCGCCATGCAGATTCCCGCGGGCATCATGGCCGATCGCTACGGCCCGCGCCTGACCGTGGCCGGCGGCTGCCTGGTGGCGGCGGGCGGATCGCTGCTGTTCGCCGCCGCCGGCGGGCTGCTGGCCGCCGATGCCGGTCGGTTGCTGGTGGGGCTGGGGGTGTCCACCGCGTTTGTCGGGCTGATGAAATTCAACGCCAACTGGTTCGATGCCCGTCAGTACGCCCGCATGGCCGGCGTGGTGATCCTGATCGGCAACGCCGGCGCCGTACTAGGCGTCAGTCCGCTGGCCCGGCTGCTGAACTGGGTGGACTGGCGAGAAGCCTTCGTCGGGCTGGCGCTGATCTCGTTGCTACTGGCGGTGGCAATCTATCTGGTGGTACGGGATCGGCCGGCGAGCGCGACCCCGGATCACGGCACCACCGATGCCACGCCCCGCGAGCCCTGGTGGTCGAGCCTGGCCGCCGTGGCCGGCAATCGCGCGCTCTGGCCGCATTTCACCGGCCTGTTTGCGGTGGTAGGCAGCTTCTTTGCATTCTCCGGCCTGTGGGCCGTGCCCATGTTCCACGATGTGTTCGCGCTCGACCGCACCAGCGCCTCGGACTACGTCACGCTGTCGCTGGTGGCATTCGCCCTGGGCTCGTTCGCTGCCGGCTGGCTGTCCGACCGGCTGGGGCGACGCAAACCCGTGATCGTAGCGGCCGCGGTGCTGTCGCTGTTGACCTATCTCTATACCTGGCTGGGGCCCTGGGGGCCGGGGGCATCCGCCTGGTGGCTGTTCCTGGCCCACGGCCTGTGCCCCGCGGGCATGGTCGTCTGCTACACCGCCGCCAAGGAAAGCGTGTCGTTCCGGCACACCGGGATGGCCATCGCGCTGGTGAACACCGGCCTGTTTCTCGGCGCCGCCGTCCTGCAGCCGGCATTCGGCTGGCTGCTGGAAAGCCAGGCGGTCGGGGACATGCTGCAGCACGCGGACTACCGCCGCGGGCTGGCCCTGCTCTGCGTGATCAATCTGGTCGGCCTGGCCGCCACCCTTCTCGGCCGTGAAACCGGTGGACTAGGCTATCGCGATGACCCGGCATGATCTCGCCCGATCACGTCCGCACGTTGGCTGCCTACAACCGCTGGATGAACGAACGGCTGTATGCGGTCTGCGCCACTATTGACGATCCCGAGCGCAAGCAGGATCGCGGCGCGTTCTTCGGCTCCCTTCACGGCACCCTCAATCACCTGCTCGACGGCGATATGGCCTGGCTGGCCCGGTTTCGCGGCGACACAGTGGATCAGCGACTCGGCGAAGACCGGCATGCCGATTTCGACCGACTGACCGCGGCGCGGCACGCAACCGACGAGGCCATCGAGCAATGGGCGGCCATCGTGTCATCCGACTGGCTCGCGGCACCGATGACCTATACCAGCAATGTCGACGGCCTGACCCGGCGGCTATCGGCCTGGGTACTGGTGACACATTTCTTCAACCACCAGACGCATCACCGTGGCCAGATCACCACCCTGCTCAGCCAGATGGGCGTGGACTACGGCGTGACCGACCTGCCCTGGCTGCCGGCACTGGATGCCGTGATCGACGCCTGACCATCAGAGCCCGTACTTGTCCAGGCGGTAACGCAGGGACCCACGGGACAGACCCAGCCGGCGGGCCGTTTCCGAGACATTGCCGTCGGTCTGCGCCAGGGTGGCTTCGATCAATGCCCGTTCCTGGCCGGCCAGGGTCGGATTGTCCGTGGCGTCAGCCGCTGGCCCGGGCTCGGCCACATCCGGCGTCAGCTGAAGATGCTCGGCCTCCAGCCGCTGATCGGCACGAATGAGTACCGCCCGTTCGATCACGTGGCGCAGCTCCCGCACGTTGCCGGGCCAGTGATAGCCGCGCAGCGCCGCCTCGGCACCCGCGGTGACCTCCGGCGCCGCCAGGCCGTAACGGCCCGCGGTATCCGCGACGAAATGGCGGGCCAGCTCGATGACGTCCTCGCCCCGCTCGCGCAGCGGCGGCATGCGCAGACTCAGCACATGCAGGCGGTAATAGAGATCACTGCGAAAGCCGCCTTCGGCGACCAGTTCGTCGAGCTCGCGATTGGTGGCGGCCACGAACCAGGCGGCAATCGGCCGGGACCGGGAGCTACCGACTTCGCGGATGGTGCGGCTTTCCAGCGCGGTCAGCAGCTTGGCCTGCAGCGACAGCGGCAACTCGCCCACTTCGTTGAGAAACGCGGTGCCCTCGCCCGCCGCGGCCAGCAGCCCGTCGCGGGCGCGGTGGGCGTCAGTAAACGCGCCCTTTTCATGGCCGAACAGCTCGGACTCGATCAATTCCCCGGGCAGCGCGGTGCAGTCCACCTGGACAAAGGGCTCGGCGGCCCGGGGACTGGCCTCGTGCAGGGCCCGCGCCGCCAGATCCTTGCCGGTACCGGTCTCGCCGGTAATCAGCACGTTGGGCGGGGCATCGCCACGCCCCAGCGGCGCCACCCGCGCCAGCTCGTGGCGGATCTGCTGCATGGCCGGTGACTCACCGATCAGAACCGTGGCACCGGAGGCGCGATCCGGCGCCCCGGGACGGCGCGGGGCTTCACCACGCACCGCCTCGCCAACCGCGCGGCAGAGATGATCCAGATCCACCGGTTTGCGCAGGAAATCCACCGCCCGCCGACGCAACGCGACGATCGCGTCATCCAGTTCCCCGTAGGCGGTCATCACCAGCGCCGGGGCCTGGATGCCGCGTTCGTCCTGCATCCAGGCGAGCAGATCCAGACCCAGACCGTCCGGCAGGTTGAGATCGAGCAGCAGCAGATCCGGCGCCTGCTTGTCCACCGCGTCCCGCGCCGCTGCCAGGCTGCCGGCGGTGACCACCACATGGCCGTCCCGCTGCAGACGCCGGGCGACCGCGCGCGCCAGGGCCCCCTCGTCCTCCACCAGCAGAATGCGGGCGCCGCGACTCATGCGGACGCCCCGCCACTGCGGGGCAGGATCATGGTCACGCGGGTACCGCCGCCATCGCGGTCCTCGAAGCGCAGCTGCCCGCCATGGGCCTGAACCACCTTGTAAGCAAACGGAATGCCCAACCCGGTTCCCCGCTTCTTGGTGGTCGGCAGGGGGCCGCGGGCGTCCGGATCGGGCTCGATGCGCATGCCCGGCCCCTGATCGTCGATATGCACCCGCACGACGCGCTCGTCAGACGCCAGCGTGATGTCCACCCTGCCGCCGGCGGGCGAGGCCTCCAGCGCATTCGACATCAGGCCGTGCAACGCCTGTTCCAGCAGCGCGCCGTCCAGATTCAGCCGGACATCCTCGCCCTGGCGGCGGATGGTCACACCCTGGGTATCCGGCCGCGGGCCGAGCGCGGCTACCGCGGCCTCCAGCACCGCATCCAGGGATTGCGCCGCCGGGTCCAGGCGCAACGGATGCAGGTAGGCCAGCAGCGCGGCCAGCCAGCGCTCCAGCCGATCGGTGGCTTCCATGATGTCGGCGCCGGTTTCCAGCACCTCGGCGCTGGTCGCCTCGGCGTCCAGCAATTGTGCGTTGGCGCGGATGCCGGCCAGGGGATTGCGAATGTTGTGCGCGATCACCGGCACCAGGGCGCCCAGCGCGGCCTGGCGTTCACGCTCCACCAGTTCCCGGCGGCTTGCCTCCAGCTCCCGCGCCATGCGGTTGAGGGTACGGGCCAGATAACGGATTTCCGCAACGCCCTGCTCCGGTACCCGGTGGTCCAGCTGTCCCTGGCCCAGCGCATCGGTGCCCTGCACCAGCGATTCCAGCGGCTGGGTGAACCCGCGGCGAAAGCGCCGGCTGACCCGCCAGACCATCAGGCCCGCCAGAATCAGCGGCACCGCCGACACCCAGGGCGCCAGCGCCAGCCAGCGATCGAGCCGCGCCTGCAGTGTCTGCCGCCGGTCGGCCACCAGTTCGTTGAGGTCATCGTAGGCCATCTCGAAATCGCCGGTCATCCAGCGATCGTAGGCCGGGTTGAGCAGTTCGTCGATGCGGCGTTCATCGGGCGCCTGGTTGGCGGTGTAGGCCAGCCGGTTGAGCACCACCCCGATGAGTTCGTAGGCCTCTTCCATCCGCCCGATGGCCTCCAGCGTCGCGTCAGTGTCAGCGTACTGACGCATCAGGTAGAAGTGCTCGTCGATACGGTAGAGCCGCCGCCAGTAGGCGTCGCGGCTGGGCGCTTCCCCCAGCCGCGTGATCTCCTTCATCTGCCGATAAAGATCACCGCGTACCGCCTGCGCCTCGACCAGCAGCCCGTTGAGCCGCAACGAGGCCTGCGAGCTCTGCTGCCACACCAGCGCCCAGGCCAGCGACAGGCCGGCGGTCACCAGCACCAGCACCAGAAGGCTGCCGAGATAGGCCCGGAGCAGGCCCTGGAGTGAAAACGTGAACTGACGGGGCATGGCCGGATGCTATCCGGTTTGCGAGTCGGGCACGACCGGCGCGACGCCATGATGGCCACTACTGGCCAGTGCCTGGCCAATGTTGGCCGATTCTGTCGCCACAAGGCCGTATTGCAACGAATGCGCAGAGGTCGGGCGCGGCACCGACGATAAAATGGACACTCGAAAGCCGCTCATGCCGGCGTTTGTGCCCGGTCCGCCGAGACATGGCACAACATCTGCTGCATCTGGCACGCACCCTGCATCACTCAGAGTGCACTGAAAGACCATTCATTCAGAACCGGAGGAGTTCAAAATGCGTAACTGGAATGCTCCCAAGGCCAACGACATGCGTTTCGGCTTTGAAATCACGATGTACGTCTGCAACCGGTAAAACGGTTGTCGATGATGTTATCGACGGGGGCCCGACGGGCCCCCGTCGTCTTTCCGGCGCAGGAAGGTTCCCATGATCGATGTCGAGCGACTCCCGGCAAGGCATGACGGCAACGGCCCCGCCAGGCCCCTGTGGCTGCTGGCCGAACTGACCTACGCCTGCCCCCTGCAGTGTCCCTACTGCAGCAATCCGACGGAAATGGCCAACATCGGTCGCGAGATCGATACCGATGCCTGGATCCGCGTGCTGCGCGAGGCCCGCGACATGGGCGCCACCCAGCTCGGCCTGTCCGGCGGCGAACCGCTGGTGCGCAAGGATCTCGAGGCGATCGTCTCGGAGGCGCGCGGGCTGGGCTACTACACCAACCTGATCACCTCCGGCATCGGCATGGATGACGAGCGGGTGGGCCGCCTGCACGAGGCCGGCCTGGATCACATCCAGATCAGTTTCCAGGCCTCCAACGAACAGCTCAACGACTTCCTCGGCGGCACCTCCAGCTTCGAGCAGAAGAAGGAGATGGCCCGGCGCATCAAGGCGCACGGCTACCCGATGGTGCTCAACATCGTGCTGCACCGGAAGAACATCGACGATATCGCCGAGATTCTCGACATGGCCGAGACGCTCGAGGCGGATTACGTCGAATTGGCCAATACCCAGTACTACGGCTGGGCGCTGGAGAACAAGGACGCCCTGCTACCCACCCGGGAGCAGCTGGTGCATGCCGAGCGCGTGACCAACGAATACCGCGAACGGCTGGGCAACCGCATGAAGCTCTACTACGTGGTGCCCGACTATTACGAGGACCGTCCCAAGGCCTGCATGAGCGGCTGGGGCGATATCTTCCTCACCATCACGCCCGACGGCATGGCCCTGCCCTGTCACGCGGCGCGACAGCTCCCGAACATCGACTTTCCGAACGTGAAGGATCACAGCATCGACGAGATCTGGTGCGAGTCGCACGCCTTCAACATGTTCCGCGGGCTCGACTGGATGAAGGAACCCTGCCGCAGCTGTGACGAGCGCTTCAAGGACTACGGCGGCTGCCGCTGCCAGGCCTACATGCTCACCGGCGACATGTACGCCGCCGACCCGGTCTGCAGCAAGTCCCCCGACCATCACGTGGTGACCGACGCGGTGGCCCGGGCCAACGAGCGCGACCCGCAGGAAGCCGCCGCGCAGCCGCTGATCTTCCGCAACCCCAAGAACTCCAAGCGCCTGCACGGCCTGGTCGACGGCGAACCAGTCAGCAAGAGCGCGAATTTCTAGCGGTCTTTCCCGCGTCATCGTGCGTGCTAGGCTCAGGCCATGAGTTGCGCGTACCTGAGCCACCCGGCCTGCGGGGAGCACGAGCCCGGCCCCTATCATCCGGAGCGGCCGCAACGGCTGAGCGCCGTGCGCGACCGCCTGATGGCCGACGGCCTGCTCGACCTGCTGGACAAGCCGCCGGTCACACCGGTGGCCATCGACCGGATCGACCGCATCCACGCACCGGCCTACGTGCGGGACATCGAGGCGGCGTCACCACACCGCGGCCGCGTGTCGCTGGACCCGGATACCGCCATGAGCCCCGGCAGTCTGGAAGCGACCCTGGCAGCCTGCGGCGCCACGGTGGCGGCGGTGGATTACGTGATGGCCGGCGACGGTCCGAGGCGCGCCTTCTGCAACATCCGCCCGCCCGGCCACCATGCCGAGCGCGATCGCGCGATGGGATTCTGCCTGTTCAACGCGGTGGCGCTATCGGCTTTCCATGCGCTGGATGCCTACCAGCTCGACCGTGTCGCGGTGCTGGATTTCGACGTGCATCACGGCAACGGCACCGAGGACATCGTGCGCGGGGAGAAGCGGCTGTGCTACGCCTCCAGTTTCCAGCATCCGCTGTTCCCCTATTCCAGCCTGGCGCAGGAACCGAGACACATCGTGAAGACGCCGCTGGATGCCGGCACCGACGGCGACGGCTTCCGCCAGGCCATCACCCGCGACTGGCTGGACCTGCTTGATCACTGGCAGCCGCAACTGGTGATCTTCTCCGCCGGTTTCGATGCCCATAGCGCCGATCCGCTGGCCGGTCTGGAACTGTCAGCCGAGGATTTCGCCTGGGTCACCGGCGCGGTAATCGACGCGGTAGGCGACGACGTGCCGGTGACCTCGGTGCTGGAAGGCGGCTACGACCTGGATGCCCTGGGCGAAAGCGCTGCCGTCCACGTCCGCGCGCTGGCCGGCCTGTAACCGGCGCTCAGAGGTCGAGTTCGATCCACCCCTGCTGACTGGCCAGCCGGACGAATTCGAACACGTCATCCTCCAGCGAGTTGCCGGGGAAGGCGGCCTGCAACTCGGCGACGATGTCGCTGACGGTCTTTTCGCCATCGCAGCGGCTGAGAATCTCCTGCGCGCTGTTGTTGAGCGTGACCATGCCCTCCGGATACAGCAGCACGTAGCAGTTCTGGGCCTCTTCCCACTGCATGCGGTGGGTGCGCGCCAGCTTCGGCCGGCTCAGATCGATCGTCTCGGCCATCAGCTAGCCTCGTCGCAGTTGAAGTAAGGGGGCGTATGGTGCACGTAGGCCATGGTCATGGCGTCGAGCATGGTCCAGAGCACATCCAGCTTGAACTGCAGGATGTCCAGCGCCCGTTCCTGATCCGCCCGGGTGCGGAAATACGCCAGCGTGAGATCAAGCCCGTGCTCCACGTCCCGTCGGGCCTCGGACAGCCGCTTGCGGAAGTAGGACAAACCCTCGGCGTCGATCCAGGGGTAGTGGTCCGGCCAGCCGGTCAGGCGCTGCTTGTGGATTTCCGGCGCGAACAGTTCGGTCAGTGACGAACAGGCGGCCTCCTGCCAGGGCACGCGACGCACGAAGTTCACGTAGGCATCCACGGCAAAACGCACGCCGGGCAGCACCTGTTCCTGTGACCACAACGTGTCGCGGCTCACCCCGACCGCCTCGCCCAGCGCCAGCCAGGCCTCGATACCGCCGACTTCACCGGGCGCACCGTCATGGTCGATGATGCGCTGGACCCACTCGCGCCGCACGTCCGGGTCGGGGCAGTTGGCCAGCAGATTGGCGTCCTTGATCGGGATGCTGATCTGGTAATAGAACCGGTTGATCACCCAGCCCTGAATCTGCTCGCGGGTGCATTCCCCGTTGTGCATCATCTGATGGTAGGGATGGTGAATGTGATACCGCGTCCCCTTGGCGCGCAGCCGGCGTTCGAATTCGTCTTTGGGCCACGGCTCGCTCATAGCTCGATATCCATCCCGTCGTAGGCCACTTCCACCCCGGCATTCTCCACCTCGGCCCGCTCCGGCGAGTCCGGATCGAGAATGGGATTGGTGTTGTTGATGTGGATCAGCACCCGGCGTTTGTCCGGGTAACCGCCGAGCAGCTCCAGCATGCCGCCGGGGCCCGACTGGCGCAGGTGGCCCATGGCCGACGCCGGCTTGGTACCCACGCCCATGCGCACCATCTCGTCCTCGTAGAAGAACGACCCATCCACCAGCATGCAGTCGGCCGCCGCCATGGCATCGGCCACGCCGGGGCCGGTCTTGCCCAGGCCCGGGGCGTAGAACAGCTTGCCGCCCGTGCGTTCGTCGGTGATCAGAAGACCGATGTTGTCACCCCGATTCGGGTCCGGGTCGTTGCGATGCGGCGAATACGGGGGCGCAGCCGATTCCAGCTGGATCGCCCGGAACGCCAGCCCGGGCGCCTGGGGAATCCGGAATTCGGGCTGCTGCAGGGAAATCTCGTTCCAGTTCACCGTGCAGTAGTGATCCAGCAGCTTGAACAGCGGCAACCCGGTGGACAGATCCTCGCGCACCGGCTCGGTGGACCAGACGTTGAGCGGCGCGCCCTCGCGCAGCACCAGCAGCCCGGCGGTATGGTCGATCTGGCTGTCGATCAGCACGATGGCGGCAATGCCGGTTTCGCGGGTGCCGGGCGCCGGCCGCAGCCCGGGAAAACCGATCACCTGCTGGCGCACGTCCGGCGACACGTTGATCAGCACCCAGTTGTCGCCATCGGCGCTGACGGTAATGGACGACTGGTTGCGCGCCTGCGCCCGCATCGCGCCCTCGTGAAACCGCTGATTGTTGCCGCTGTTGCAGTTCCACTGCGGGAATCCGCCACCCGCCGCCGAACCCAGAACATGAACTCGCACCAGAGCCTTCCTTGTCTTGTTGAATCGATAACCGCGGCTGGCGGCGGCTAAGCCGCAGCACGGACCATGCCACTGGTCGCATCTCGCGCAAAACCGCCGGATAGCGGGCATCAACCCTCACCGGACACCGGCAGACGGCGGTTCGGTGGCGCGCTTGCTGGCCACTAGTGGCCAGGCTACCTGCCGCGGATTCAGCGGCCGGAGGACAGAGCGATGTCGTGCTTCTTCATTTTCCGGTAGAGGGTATTGCGGCTCATGGCCAGCTGGCGCGCGGTGTTGGTGATGTTCCAGCGGTTCTGTTGCAGCGCCCGCATCACCGCGTCGCGCTCGGCACATTCCAGCGGATTGGCCGCCACGGGCGGTGTCTGCCCGTTGGTATCCGCCGCGGCCTGCTCGGCCGATACCGGCAACGCCAGTCCCGACATCTCGCCGATGTCGCCCGGCAGATCGGCCAGCCGGATCACGCCCTCGTCGCAGAGGGCGACCGCCGTGCGCAGCACGTTGCGCATCTCGCGGATATTGCCCGGCCAGTGATAGGCCATGAGCGCGCCGACCGCCGCCTCGTCCATTTCCACCGTCTCCTCGCCCGCCTCGTCGGCGAGGATCGCCCGCAGGAGCGCATCCCGGTCCGCGCGTTCGCGCACCGGCGGCAGTGTCAGGGTGATGCCGTTCAGACGATAGTAGAGATCCTCACGGAAGCGGCCGTCGGCCAGCATGGTCTTGAGCGGGGCGTGAGTGGCCGAAATCAGGTTCAGATCCACCGGCACCGCCACCTCGCTGCCCAGCGGCACGACTTCGCGCTCTTCCAGCACTCGCAGCAGACGGGTCTGCAGCTCGACCGGCATGTCGCCGATCTCGTCCAGGAACAGGGTGCCGCCCGATGACTGCAGAATCTTGCCGCGCATGCCGTCGCGGCGCGCGCCGGTGAACGCCCCGGCCTTGTAACCGAACAGCTCGGACTCGATCAGCGATTCGGGAATCGCCGCGCAGTTGACCGCCACGAACGGCTGCTCGGCGCGGGCGCCGGCTTCGTGCACGGCCCGGGCGAAGGCTTCCTTGCCGGTACCGGTCTCGCCGTGAATCATCAACTGCACACCCTTGTCCACCACGCGCCGGGCACAGCGCACGTTGAATGCCATGCGCGGGTCCTGCCCCTGCAGGTCATCCAGGGTCGGACGGTCGGTCTCGCGGCGGCCACCCCGGGCGCTCAGGCGGGACCCGCGTCCGGTCGAGGCGGCACTGCGCCCGCCCGCGGTCGATCGGCCCGGCGCCCGCACGCAGGCGAAATAGCGGCGGCCCCGCCGCACCTCGCGGATCGGCCAGACGGTGAGATTGCCTTCCGACACCCGCTGGGCCAGCAGGCTGGGGGTGACGTCGAAGAACTGACTGATTTCCTTGCCCACCAGGGCATCCCGGTCGTCGTGGCCCAGCTGCATGGCGGCGCTGTCGTCGGCGGCCACCACCCGGCCCTCGCCGTTGACCGCCAGCATGCCGTCGTGGACCAGATTCACGAACTCGGGCCGGCCGTGGAAGCGCAGCACGGTTTCATCCCGATAGGTGTTAAGGAACACGCATTTCTCGATCAGCCGCGCCGACATCGAGACCAGCGCGACCGTGTGCATCTGGCTGGCGCGGCTGTCCTCGCACTGTACCGAGGAGGCATCGAGCACGCCCAGCAGTTCGCCCGCCGGCGCGTGAATGGGCGCGGCCGAACACGAAAGACTGGTATGACGGGTGGCGAAATGGTCGTTGCAGTGGACCGTGACTGCCCGCCGTTCGATCAGCGCGGTGCCGATGCCGTTGGTGCCCTGGCGGCTCTCGCTCCAGTCGGCGCCGTCCCACAGACCGGCCTGGCGAAAATTCGACTCCAGCGCCGGCTCCGCCTGGTGGCTGAGAATCACCCCCTCGGCATTGGTCAGCAGCAGCGCATAGCCGGACCCGGCAATCTGCGCGGCGAGGTTCTCCATCTCCGCCCGGGCGATGTCGATCACCTCGCCGATGTGATCCCGGTGCTCGGTGAGCTCGCGCTGGGTAAGCACATCCACGGCGATCTGTGCCGGATCCAGCCCGTAGTCCTCGAGGCAGCGCTTCCAGGACCCGCCGATCAGCTTGCCCGGTCGGCCGTCCTCGGTGAATCCGCCGCCGCGGGCAACAGACATGATGGTGGACTCGTGACGGTCCATGATTTCGCTCTCCTCCCGACGCAGCCACCTGGGGCCGCGGCTGATGATCACCGTCCGCCTTAACGGCAGATCTTTCTGTCACCCATATTACGCACTCCAACGCCGTACGGCTGCAACCTGCATTATGCCCTGACTCTTGCTGGTATGCTCCGAGGGACAAATGTCCCGCCTCGTCCACAGACGCGCCCGCGATGCCCCAGAAGTGGAACACCGAGGGGTGGTCCGTGGTCGCATGGACCGGGCATCGCGCGCGTTGTGGCGTGGTCCGGATTTTGCTAAACCTAGCGGACGGTCACACGCCAGCAGCGGCGGACGATCGCTGCAGGCGAATAAAACGGCCGCGAGCCGTATGTCAATGTCGAATAATTCAGGAGGAGTAGTTCTATGTGTGCACTAGCAGCTGCGGATGTCGCGCTCGAATCGAGCGTGCAGGATTTCATTTCCAAGCCGCGCAACATGCTCATCGGCGGCCAGTGGGTCGCCGCCGAGTCCGGCGAGACCTTCGAGGTCTACAACCCGTCCACTGATGAAGTCATCGCCCACGTGCAGTCCGCCGGCAAGGCCGACGTGGACAAGGCGGTCAAGGCCGCCCGCAAGGCGTTCGAGGACGGCCCCTGGGGCAAGATGGCGCCGGCCGAGCGTCAGCGCATCGTCTGGAAGATCGGTGACCTGATCATGGAGCACCAGGAAGAGCTGGCGCAGCTCGAGTCCCTGGACAACGGCAAGCCGATCACCATCGCCCGCGCCGCGGACGTGCCGCTGTCGGCCGAAATGTTCCAGTACATGGCCGGCTGGGCCACCAAGCTCAACGGCGAGACCATCTCCCCGACCATCCCCTACGCCCCGGGCGCCGAGTGGCACAGCTACCTCAAGCGCGAACCGATCGGCGTCTGCGGCCAGATCATTCCGTGGAACTTCCCGCTGCTGATGGCAGCCTGGAAGCTGGCCCCGGCGCTGGCCACCGGCAACACCATCGTGATGAAGCTGGCCGAGGAAACCCCGCTGTCGGTGCTCAAGCTGGCCGAGCTGATGCAGGAAGCCGGGGTACCGGACGGCGCCGTCAACATCCTCACCGGTTTCGGCGAGACCGCCGGCGCACCGCTGGCCGCCCACCCGGATGTCGACAAGATCGCCTTCACCGGCTCCACCGAGGTCGGCCGCCTGATCGTCGAGGCTGCCACCAACGACCTCAAGAAGGTATCGCTGGAGCTGGGCGGCAAGAGCCCCAATATCATTCTGAATGACGCCGATATCGACAAGGCGATCGAAGGGGCGGCGCATGCCATCTTCTTCAACCATGGCCAGTGCTGTGCCGCCGGCTCGCGCCTGTTCGTGCAGGAAGGCATCTACGACCAGGTGGTCGAGGGCATCTCCAACATCGCCCGCAATATCAAGCTGGGCCCGGGCATGAGCACCGAGACCCAGATGGGTCCGCTGGTGTCTCGCACCCAGCTGGAGCGCGTCACCGGTTTCCTCGATTCCGGCAAGACCCAGGGCGCCACCGCGGCGGCCGGCGGCAGCCGGGGCGAGGGCGCCGGCTACTTCGTCGAGCCCACCGTGCTCACCGATGTCAAGGACGACATGAAGGTCTATCAGGAAGAGATCTTCGGCCCGGTGGTCACCGCCACCCCGTTCAAGGAAGCGGACGACGACCTCATCCGGCGGGCCAATGACACCGTCTATGGCCTGGCCTCCGGCGTGTGGACGCAGGACATCAGCAAGGCCCACAAGATGGCCTCGCGCCTGCGTGCGGGCACCGTGTGGGTGAACTGCTACAACGTGTTCGATGCGGCGCTGCCGTTCGGTGGTTACAAGCAGTCCGGCTGGGGCCGCGAGATGGGCGCCCAGGTGCTCAACAACTACCTGGAGACGAAGACGGTCACCGTCGGCCTCTGAGGCTGATACCGTCGCTTTCGCCCGGCGCGACCCGCCGGGCGGTGAGGCCGGTCACCACGTGGTGGCCGGCCTTTTTCGTATGCGGCGGTATCGTCAGTCGACGCTGGCGTCAGGCAGCCGTGGCCAGAATCAGGCGCACGATCAGTACCAGCGCCAGAATGAAGGCCACCGTAGCCACCAGGCCGATCAGGATGAAGTGGATCGGCCGGCCGCGGGTGAAATCCCGCTCCCGGTTGGCGCTGCTCTGCACCCCGAAGAAGGCGGCCAGCACACTCACCACGGTCTGGCCGAGGCTGGGCGGGCGGTCCTCCCGCGAGTCGTCCCGATGTCTGTCGTCGCTCACAACCCCTCCGCAAGCATTTTCCGCGTCTCGTCCAGATCGGTATTGGTACGCGCGATCACGTCACCGGCAAGAAACTTCTCGATGCGCCCGCCGATCAGCGGCACCGGAGCGTGGATGTCATAGGTCAGATCCAGCCGGCTGCCGTTGTCCGCTTCGGCCAGTGCCAGCGCCACGCCCACCTTGACCGGTGCGGCCTGCAACACCACGTCGAGCTGACCCTGGCGGGTGGAACGCTGCCAGCGGTCGGTCTGGGTAATACCGATGCGCGGCCCCACCAGTTTCTTGAGAAAACCGGGCAGCGGCGTGTTCTGGGGCACCTTCTGGAACACGGTGATGGTGAAGTGGTCACCATCGTCCTGACAGTCGAGAACCCGGATATCGGTGGCGCCCAGGCGTTCGTACTTCTGCACGAAGTAGTCGCGGGTGGTGAACAGGCCAAGCACCTGCTCGGCGCTGTGATCCAGATATTGGGTTTCTGACGTCTGCATGATTTCTCCCGCTCCGGATAAAGCCCCAGGTTTCAACGATCTAGCGCAACCCGGCGCTCATCGAATCGCGATTCATACCGGCCAGGCGGCGCGAAGCCTAGCAGATTACCGGTGCCGGCGGCAGGCTATTCCAGCCGCGACAGATAGTCCTCCAGCAACGGCCGGCCCTCGATATGACTGCGCAACACGGCCAGCAGCACGAACACACCGCCCAGCCGGCGGTGCAGGAACACGATCTCGCGTGGCGGGATGCGGAACCAGCGGGAAATCGCCGCCCGGGAGATGGCCGTTGAGGTCCGCCTCGGCAGATCGGAATCGCCCCAGCGGTAGGCGCCCGCCTCGGTCAGTAGTCGCGTCGGCGCATCTTCCGAGAACGGCTCGATCATCAGCATGCCGACCTCGACGAAGGCGTCGTAAACCTGCTGGGGGGAATCCGGCCGCAACAGCCCAATACCCACCGCGCCGCGCACCAGCCGTTCCGGCTGACCATCGAAGGCACCACGTACGATATCGAAATAGCTCTGCAGGAAAGTGGGCTCGAACTCCCGAACCGCGCCAAAATCCAGCAGCACGATCTGGTCATTGCCGCTGTCATCTAGGCGAATTCGGTAGTTGCCGAAATGCGGGTCGGTCTGCACCCGGCCCCACTCGAAGAACTCCCCGAAGAACAGTGCCAATGCATTGCGGCCGAGCCGGTCGCGCCGTGCCTGCGCCAGTTCCTGGACGGCTGGCGACCGCACGTGCTCGCCAACCTCGAACGAGGTCACCAGCACGGTGTCGGTGGAGTATTCGTCGAAGACTTCCGGCACCACGTAGCGGTCGTCATCGGCCAGTCGCTGGGCGTATTCCCGGGTCATGCGGGCCTCGTGCATGTAATCCACCTCGCGGTAGATCATCTCCTGCACCTCGTGCATCACGGCCGACAGCTCCACCCCCCGCGGCACCAGACGCGCCAGCCGCACGATGCGGGTAAGCGTGGCGATGTCGCTGCCGATGGCCTCGGCCAGCCCCGGATACTGGATCTTGATGCACAGCTCGCGACCATCGGAACGCCGCGTGGCGCGGTGTACCTGGCCCAGGGATGCGGCCGCCAGCGGCTCCGAATCGATGTCGAGCTCGGCCAGACGCTTCTCGCCCAGGCGCTGGACCAGCACCGGCTCCAGGTCCGACCAGGCGACCGGCGGGCTGTCGTCCTGCAGCGACTGCAGCACGTCGATGGCTTCCGGGGGCATGAAGTACTGACCGTAGACCGACAGCATCTGGCCCACCTTCATCACGCTGCCCTTGAGCCGGCCCAGTTCGTCGGCCAGAAACTCCGCCTGCTCGCGGTAGAACTCGCGGTCGGAGGCCTCGCGACCCTCCTTGTCGCGAAAGAAGTTACGCACCGTATGCCCGGCCATCTGGGTCCCGGCGATCATGCCCATGCGGGCCAGTGCCAGGTTGCGGTCGAATGCGCCGGTCTTGAGCTTCAGGGGCCGCTTGCGATCGCGGGCCATGCGCCGCTCCAGTCGATCAGGAATAACGCGACTTTATCACCCGGCGGGACCAGACCGGTCCCGGGCCTCGAGCAACGCCACCCGGCGCCGCAGGCGCTGCAGTTCGTCGATCAGCTCCATGGCCAGGCCCGCGCCGGCCCGGTTCACGCCCAGATCGCGCTGCAGACGGCGCACGATCTGCACCCGGCGCACCGCCACTGAGGTGAACAGCGGCCCGCGTCGGCCGCGGGCGACGGGCTCCAGGATGCCCTCTTCCATCAAGTCGATCACCAGTTCCGCGGAGACCCCGCACACCAGGCACAGCTCCCGCAATTCCAGCGTTTCGATCGGCTCGGCGGTCAACGATATCGATGCCATCTCAGCCCTCCTGTTCCGCGCGCGGATCGAACGGGACTTCATCGGCCAGCCGCCGGAATGCCGCGCGGGCAGCGTCGGTGTCGGCGGGCGGATTCACGATGCGCAGCGTGACGTACTGGTCGCCCGGATGTTTACCGGCCAGGCCGCGCCCCTTCAGCCGCAGCCGCTTGCCGGACTGGGCACCGGCCGGCACCTTGAGGTCGACCCTGCCTTCCAGCGTCGGTACCTGGATGGTGGCCCCGAGCGCCGCCTCCCAGGGGGCGACCGGCAGGGTAACGTGAACATCCCGGCCCTCCAGACTGAAACGCGGATCCGATTCGATTTCGACTTCCAGAATCATGTCGCCGCTGGGCCCGCCACCGGCACCGGCGCCACCCTGTCCGCGCAACCGGATGTGCTGACCGTCGGTGACCCCGGCCGGGATGCGGACATTGAGAGTCCGGGTGCGCGACTGACCGCGGGCGTCGGGCTCGGACAGGCTCAGCTTGCGTACCCCGCCGCGGTGGGCCGTATCCAGATCGATGCGAATGGCGGCGCGCTGATCCGCACCCCGCATGGAAAACCCGCCGGCGCCCCCGGCGCGACCGCCGAACAGGGTATCGAAGAAGTCGGAAAAGCCGGACGGGTCTGATGCCGTGAAGCCGCCGCCGCCGAAACCGAAGCCCTGCTCGAAACCCGGCGGCGGCTGCCAGCCGCCGTCGGTCCGGCCGCCGCCGGGTTGCCGCCGCACCTGATCGAACGCAGCCCGTTTCTCGGGGTCCTTCAGGACCTCGTAGGCCTCGCTGACATCCTTGAACCGGGTTTCGGCGTCGGCTTCCTCGCTGACGTCCGGGTGATACTTGCGGGCCAGCTTGCGGTAGGCGCGGCGGATATCATCGTCGCCGGCCTCCGGGCTCACCCCGAGAATATCGTAGTAATTTTTGAATTCCATGCCTGTAATCTTGGCATTGCCAGTCGGGATTCAAGCGCTCAGGCGGGCGCTTCGGCGTCGAACCAGCGCCGGGCGGCAGCCGGATCGTTGCTGATCACGGCCGTGGCGCCGAGAACCCGCGCCCGGCGAAACTGCGCCGGGGTATCGCAGGTGTAGACGTAGAGCGGCCGTTCCAGCGCGGCAAGCTGCGCGCGCCGCCGCTCGCCGAAGCGATCGATGGCCACGCAGATGGCCGCCAACCGTGCCCGCTGGCGCGCCGCCGATGCCAGCAAACCGGGCTGCTGGACGTTACGCACCAGGGCCAGCGTCGGCACCAGGGCATGAACCGCGTCCAGCGCGGCTCCGTGGAAGGACAGGATCGATGCGTGCCCGATCAGACCTGCGGCCCGTATCGCCTCCGCGGTGCGCTCGGCCAGTTCGCGATGGCGGTCGCGCCCCCGCCACCCCTCGGCATGCTTGATCTCCAGGTAGAGGTGCGTGCGACCACCCCAGCCGGCCAGCACGTCGGTCAGACGCAGCATCCGATGGGATGTGGCCTGCCCGGCGAACCAGCGGCCCACGTCCAGCCCCGCGAGGTCACGCCAGTCGTGATCGCGAATGCGGGCACGGCGCAGACCCAGGCGCGCGAGGGTGGCATCGTGGAAGACCACCACTTCACCATCGCGGGAGAGCTGCAGGTCCAGTTCGATCCCGTCCGCCTCGTCCGCCAGCGCGGCGTCGAACGCCGCCGCGGTATTTTCCGGTTCGGCATGGGAAGCGCCGCGGTGGGCGATGATGCGCATCAGCGCATGCGCTGGCGCAGTGCCGCCGGCCGGAAGTCGCCGGGCTGGTAGCGACCGGTGTTGTAGAACACGCCCGGCGCCTCGTTGGTTAGCCGGGTGGCAAAGTAGCGGCCATCCTTGAGATCGAAGATGAACACCGGGCCGGTATAGGTCAGCTGCAGATCGTAGTACTGCACCGCGTGGCCTTCCTGGAAGCGCCAGATATTACCGGCCTTGTCGTAGTTGTCGACCATCAGGATTGACCAGGAGTCCTCGTCGATATAGAAGACGCGGGTGCCGAACTCGTGGTTCTCGCCACCCCGCTCGGTGGCCTCCACCACCCACACGCGGTGGCGCTCGTAACGCATCTCGCCGGGGTCGGGATGGCCGGGCTGCAGCAGCGATTGATAACTCAGGTCGGGATCCTGCAGGCGATAACCGTTGTAGGGCACGATCATTTCCTTCCGGCCGACCAGCCGCCAGACATAACGGTCGAATGAGCCGTTGTACATGTCGATCTGGTCCAGATACATCAGCCCGTCGGTGGACGGGCGGGGATTGTCGTAGCCGATCGGCGGCACCCGGAACAGGCGCATGGCACCGGGCACCGACGCCCAGATGCGGCGCTCCCCGCGACGCTTGTTCATGGTCTCGTGCACCAGCACCGAGCCCTTGCGCCGGCCGCTGTCATCCAGCGACATCAGGTAGTAGGCGATGATGTTCTCGCCGATGCCGGCGGGCGCCGACAGGTTGCCGTAGCCGAACAGCACCTCTTCCACCCGGCGCTGGATATTGGCGATACCGTCGTCACGCACCACGGCCTCGTCGGAGCGCACCCAGATGTCATTGCTGCGAAACCGCAGCCGGTGGTTCCAGAGCACCTCCACGCCGGTTTCGGGCTGTCGGAACGGAAAGCCGAGCCGCGCACCTACCAATGAATCCGGGTCCTCGAGCCGGGCCCGGCGCTGGTTGGCCAGCGTGGCCCGGTAGATGGCCTCCGGATAGGCCGCCGTGCGATGCGTGGGATAAACCGGCATGCGGTAGTCCGGATAGCGCTCGAACAGGGCGCGATGTCCGGCGGACAGCAGATCCCGGTACTGGTCCAGGTTGTCGCGCGTGATGACGAATGCCGGTTCCTCGTCGGCGAACGGATCCACCACCCGGTCACCGGACTCGAAGCCGGAAGGCGCACGGTCCGGCGTCAGACCGCCACGCCAGGGCGGAATGCTGCCGTCGGCATTGCCGGCCCGCACAGCTCCGACCGGCGTCAGGTCGTCACCGGTATCCGGCACCCCCGCCGGCATGGGGACCACGCCGGTATCCGCTGGGGCCGCCGCCACCGCGTCGCTGCCGTCATCATCACCAGCGGCCGGCTCGGCCGGCGATTCGCTACCGCTGCCGGCCAGCCCCTGCATGGCCATAGGCTCCAGACCGGGCGGCCGGGCATCGAGGAATTCGACCCACTGCCCGGCCAGGTCGGCGACCGCCTGATAACCACGCGCCGACTCGAATGCCTGGCGCGCCTGCTCCGGTTGCGATTGCTGGTAGTAGGCCAGCCCCTGCGACAGCAACAGCGTGCCGGTTTCCCCACCGATGCCGCCCCGGGCCCGGGCGCGCTCGAAGGCCTCGGCCGCGGCCGACCAGTTCGCCAGATCCATCTGCAGCTGGCCCAGCTGGGCATACAACTGCGGGTCGCCGGTGGCATCCGCCGCCCGGCGCAGTGGGTCGATGGCGCGGGTGAATTCCTCGGCCCGGGTCCAGGCCGATGCCAGCAGCCGCCAGTTGCCGGCGTTGGTCGGTATCTGGCCGGATTCCATCCACGCCGACAACTGGGTAGCCGCGTCATAGGGCACGCCGCTCTGGAGGTAGGCCCGCACCAGTTGCAGACGTTCCGAGGCGGTATCCAGCATGCCACGGCGCTGGGCAATTTCCAGCGCCGATACGGCTTCGGCATCGGCCCCGCGCCGGGTATTCACCGCCGCCAGCTGCAGCCAGTAGGCCTTGTTGTCGGGGGCCAGCTTCACCAGTTCATTCAGCGCCCGGGCCGCGGCGTCGAAACGGCCGGCTTCCATGAACACCGCCAGCTGCAGCCGGTACAGGCCCTCGTCACGGCTGCCCACCTGCGAGGCACGTTCCAGCGGCGCCACCGCCTGGTCCCACTGACCCAGCTGGGCGTGGGCATTGCCCAGCGCCAGCCAGGCCTGCGCGTCCACCGCGCCGGCGGCCACGCCGCGCTCGATCATTGGCTGCATGGTTTCCACCACCTGGCGGTATTCACCAGCCGCCGCCTGCAACTGCGCCAGATTGGCACGCATCTCGTTCATCGCCGGCTCGGCCAGGGCGTTCAGCGCGATGGCTCGCTCGAGATAGCCCCGCGCCTTGGCCAGGTCACCCTCCTGCGCCGCCAGCCCCGCGAGATGCTGCAGCGTCAGCGCCCGGCCGTAGTCACTGCCGCCGCCCTGCTCGAGCTGGCGCTCCAGGTCCTCGCGAGTGGCGGTTTCGGCTTCCTCGGCCGGCACCTCCTGCACCTGCGAGCGGTACTGCTGGGCCGCTGCGGGCACGGCGGTCATCGCCATCACGGCCAGAAGAAGACCGTTAACCGCAGATTTGCGCAGATTTGCGCAGATCGATGATGTTCCGTGATGAGACCGTAAATCCGAGGGGACCGTCCTGCCATGGTGACCGCGACTCGCGTTCGCCCGAAGCGCACGGGTTGCCCAGAACACGAGCCGCAAATCGCTCGCATGGAATCTGCCGAAATCTGCGTCAGTCTGCGGTTTATTCCCGTGGATTCCGCCTTTCACTGAATGCACGGGATTCATCATCGCCAGTTCATCTTGCAGTCTTCGAGCTTGAACTCGAATTTCCAGGTCACCCGGTAGGCCTTGTCCTCGTCGCTGGCTTCGTACAGCCAGTACTGCAGGCTTTCGACCATGGGTTGTTCGAACACGCCGCGCGGTTCGGCGTCGACCACCTTTATGTTGGTGACCTTGCCGCGCGGGGTGACGTTGAATTCCGCGATCGCCCAGCCCTCGATGCCCTGACGACAGGCACTTTCGGGGATCTGGGGCCGGGCGGTGGACAACGGCACCAGATCGCGCCCGCCGCTGCCGGGCCCGGATCCGCGTCCGCTGCCGCTCCCTTCACCGCCGCCGAAACCACCGCCGCTGCCGCCGGCGGCCATCCCGCCGAAGGACTCGCCCATGCCGGTCTTGCTGGAGAGTTCGGGCTTGAAATCCATCTGCGGCAGCACGGTGTTAGCGTCGGTCTTCGGCGCCGGAATGGGAATCCCGCTGGGCCGCGATAACCCCGGCACCGGCGGCGGTTCCGGCGGCGCGCTGGAACCGCCGCCACCGGCCGCCTGCTTCGACTGCGGCTCGGGCGGCTCGGTCATGCGGGTCACGCGAACCTTGGCCTTGTCCGGGCGGGCTTCCTCGTCACCCTGCGGCGGGGCCACCAGCCACTGCATCACCCAGAACAGGCCGAGGCTGACGATGAGTGCCGACAACAGGGCCAGCGGGAAGCGCATCGTCCGGACTACTCGGGATCGGCAGCGATGGCCATATCGTCCACGCCGGCCAGCCGGACCTGATCCATGACCCGCACCAACAACCCGCTCGGCGCCTTCTCATCGGCCTGGATGATCACCGCGGAATCCGGATTCTCGGCGCGCAACCGCTCGACATTGGCCCGCACTGCCCGCACGTCCACCGACTGCTTGTCGATCCAGACCTCGCCGGCCGGGTTGATGCCGATGAGAATGTTGTTGGCGTCACGGCTCTCGGCGGTCTGCGCCGTGGGCTGATCCACGGTGATGCCGGAGGGTTTGATGAATGACGTGGTGACGATGAAGAAGATCAGCATGATGAACACGATGTCCAGCATCGGCGTCATGTTGATTTCGTTGTCGTCCTCGTCGGCAAGATTCAGCCGCCTACGCCTGGCCATGACCGCCTCCCGCCCCGTGGATGTCGAGCCGATCGGCCAGACGCCGGGTTTCGCGCGCCGCCCGCTGCGGGAACCGGGTGCCGAAATACAGGCCCGACAGGGCCACCACCATGCCGGCCATGGTGGGAATGGTTGCCTGGGACACGCCCGAGGCCATGGCCCGGGCATCGGATGTGCCCTTGAGCGCCATCACGTCGAACACCTGGATCATGCCGGTCACCGTGCCCAGCAGCCCCAGCAGCGGACACAGGGCGATCAGGTTGCGAATCGCCGGCAGTCCGGCGCGTAGCTGCGCGTTGGCCCGCGACACGATCAGCCCGCGGATGGCCCGCGCCCGCCACGAACTGTGATCGGCCCGGGCCCGCCATTCGTCCTGCCAGCGGCGCACCCGCCGCGGAAACACGAAGCGGTAGAACCAGAGGCGCTCCAGGATCAGCGTCCACAACAGTACGGTAACGAACAGGATCGCCCACAGAATGTCGCCACCGGTATCGATGAACCGGTCGAACCAGTCCGGTGCCAGCGCGACGATCATGCCCCAGTCAGGCACGGGAGCTCCCGGACGTGCGACTCTCCAGATAGCGCGCCAGCAGCCCGGCGCTCTGCTCCTCCAGAATCTGGATCAGCCCGCGGCTGCGCGAGGCCAGCAGGCTGTGGGCGAACAGCAGCGGGATCGCCACCACCAGCCCCAGTACCGTCGTCACCAGCGCCTGGGAAATGCCGCCAGCCATCAGCTTGGGATCGCCGGTACCGAACAGGGTGATCGCCTGGAAGGTGGCGATCATGCCCACCACCGTGCCGAGCAGGCCCATCAGCGGCGCCACCGCGGCCAGCAGCTTGATCAGCGGCTGCGTACGCTGCAGCCGCGGCGCTTCGCGAATCACCGCCTCGTCGAGGCTCAGTTCCAGGCCTTCGGGATCATCGGCATCCGCGTCGCGGGCCGCCTGCAGGATACGGCCGAGCGGATTGTTCGAACTCGGTTCGCCAAGATTCTTCAGTTGCCCGCGCACGCGCCGACCGGTGGCCAGCAGGCGCAGGAACTGCCAGATCGCCAGCAGCACCCCGAACACGCCCAGACCGATGATCACGTAGCCAACGCCCCCGCCCTGATGGACTCGCTCCAGCAGGTCCGGCCGCTGCCCCAGCAGCGACAGGATGTTGCCGCGCGTGGGATCGATTGCCATCGGTACCAGGCCGCTGTCCGCGCTTTCCAGGTCCGCCGCCATCGAGCGCGCGCCGCCGCCCGGCTGGCGGGCCAGACGCTTCAGGCCGGTGCCGGGCAGATACTGCAGGTAATCGCCGCCGGCCACCGCCACGAACGAACCCACCCGCGTCACCGCTTCCTCCGCCGTGCTGCCGTCCGGTGCAACCACGGGGGCGTCAAACGTGGTGACCTGACCGCTGGCGGTCATTTCCTGCTGCAGCAGGAACCAGAGTTGTTGCAACTCTTCGGCACTGGGCACGCTGTCGCTGGCGGCCAGTGCTGACAGCTGCGACTCGCGCTCGGGATACTGGGCGGTGATCAGCGAATCCGACGCCACCGCCTGCAGATCGCCGGCCGCCTGACGCACCACCGCCACCATCTGGTTGAGATCACCGGCCTTGTCTTCCAGTTCGGTCTGCAACGCCGTGATTTCCTGCTGCAGGCTGTCATAACGACCGCGCAGTTCACTGGTGCGGCTCTCGATCGGCGCCAGCTCGGCCCGTGCCTCGGCCAGTAGCCGCTGCTGTTCCTGCTTGTTCTCGAGGAAGCGCTGCTCGCGCTCGCGGTTGATGCGGTTACTGGCCTGCTGGGCCTCCTCGACCTCGCGCAGCAGGGACTCCAGGCTGGGTGCGGCCGACACGGTCCCGGCAAACAGCGCGGCAAGCAGAACGGGGACAAGACGGATCATGAGGCGCTCCCCGACGGCTGCTCCCGGGCGGGGGCGGTATTCCAGTCAGCCGAGTCGTTCGACGCACCCTCTTCCGTGTCGGCGGCGGGCTCGGCCGGGGTATCCGGTGATTCCGCCGGGCTGTCCGCCTCGGGCAGCGCCGCGGGCTCGGGGGGCGAGGGCGCCGGCACCGCCACCTCGATCAACTGCGGGGCCGCCACATCCTTGGCCACGCGAATGCCCTCGCGCACGGGATTGCGGTAGCGGTCGGCCAACGGCTGCCAGGCGCCGCTCTCACGGTCCCAGTAGCCGGCGCGGGCGTCGTCGGGTGTCAGATAGAACAGCATGGTCCGCCCCACCCGAAGGAATTCCACCAGCCGGGGGCTGTCGTCCAGCTCTATCTCGCCGCGGTAGGTGCCCATGGTGCGGCCGTACTCGGCTTCGGCCTGATAGGCCTCGAGCACGCGCCGGAAGCGCTCCGCCACGTTGAGGTCGGGATTCGCGGCGGCCTCGCGCAGCCCGGCCACGCGCTCGCGCCGTTCGGCCAGCGAAAACGGCAGATCCGCCTCGACGAACCGTTCCAGCCCGTCGATCATCCGCAGCATCAGCGGTTCCACCTGCTCGCGCAGGTCACCCACCCGGTCGATGCGGTCCTGCAACGCCTGCTTGCGGCGTTCCTGTTCGGTCACCACCTTCTCTAGCTCGCGGTTGTACACCTGCAGCTGCTGGGTCCGGGTGACCGCCTCGCGGTAGGCATCCAGCATCCGGCGGGTTTCCGCCGACAGGTTATCGATGCGGTCCTGGGAGGCGGCATCGGCCTGATTGGTCTCGGCCACCGTGCTGCGCGCCTGCTCCACCGGGTCGGCGGCGCCCGCCAGCATCGGCAGACAACAGACAACCCACAGCCAGCGCCATCGCTTGTCGATCACGGTAATTGCATCCTCCTTGCCCGCAGCTCGCATCGGCTTGGAACCGCACCCATGGCGCGGGTTCCCCGATTTACGTTCGGTTTCCTTCGATGATAACAGGACGCTTTCCGGATAATCGGCGGCTCAGGCAATCCGCCGGGTGGCTTCCGCCAGCCGCTGCGCCTGAATGCGGTTGAGATTGCGGAACACCAGCGCCGCGGTCCGCGGATAACGGCGCCGCAGCTGTTCCAGATCGTCGGAATCGAATCGCAGCAGCCGCACGTCGGTCACGGCATCGACATTCGCCGTGCGGCGACGGGCGAAGTGACCCACCTCGCCGAGTACCGCACCTCGCCGCAGTCGCTGCAGTTCCACCTGCTGATCCTCGCGCTCGACCCAGACCCGCAGTTCGCCATCGATCACCACGAAGATGTCGCCGGCCTCGTCGCCTTCCGCAATCACCCGTTCCCCGGCCGGACTCTGCTGGATTTCCGACAGCAGCGCGAAGATGCGGGCCTGACGCAGCTTGAGATCGGCGAACAGCGGAATCGAATCCTGCGGGGCGCGGCCCAGGTCCAGCCGCAGCACGTCCCAGAGGGTGACGATCTTGACGCCGGATGCCAGCGCCGGGGTAAAGGTCACGTCCGTCAGCCAGGCCACCGCAATAGTAAAGGCCGCCAGCGCCCCGAACTGCACCTGGTTCTGCAGGCCGCTGGTGGTCAGCATCAGGAAACCCGCAATCAGCGCCAGCGAGGTGTAGGTGACCGGTCGCAGCACGGCCCGCAACGCGCTGACGGTGGCCCGGGACTCGCTGGCGAAACGCCGCGCGTCGTTGTTGAAGCGCGCCAGGTAGTACAGCGTGTCGTCCACCGCGATGCCCAGCACGATGCAGGCGATCAGGCTGGTAGTGGGATTGAGCGTGACCCCGGAAAACCCCAGCGCGCCGAAGTACAGCAACACCGGCAGCAGATTGGGCAGCAGCGCCAGGGCCCCGGTGGAAAACGAGGTGAACAGCGCCGACAGCAGCAGGAATACCACCAGCAGCGCCGCGCCAATGGTCACGATCTGGCCGCTGGCGATGTCATCCACCACGTTGCCGAGCAGGACCGGGGTACCGGTCACCCGGCCCGACAGCGGCTCGGGCAGGGTCGCCAGCCGATCGCGAATGCGGTCGACCAGCGCGCCGATCGCCGCGCTGTCGCTGACGTTGGCGCGCACCTTCAACTGAGTGTGCCGCAGCCCGGTGTCGGCCAGGCTCTCCAGCGTATCGCCACCGCCGAACAGCAGGAGCTGCTTGACCGCGGTGGCGTTGTCGGGAATTGCGTAGGCGGCCGCGTCCCCCTCGTTGAGCGCGCGATTGAGCGTGCGCACGTAATCCACCAGCGAGGTCACCGAGCCGATTTCGGGTTGCTCCGCCAGCCACCGCTGCAGTTCGTCCAGGGCCGCCAGCAGGTCCGGCCGGGCGAAACTGCCCTGCGCCGGCGCGGTGAGCACCACCGACAACGGTGTGGCCCCGCCGAAATCCCCGCTGATGCGGTTGAAGTCCTGGCGTACCGGGGTGGACTCGCCGAATCCGTTGACATAGTCCGTGCCCACCCGGATACCCGAGGCCCCGACCAGCGCTACCAGCATCAGCACCCCGCCGGCCGCCAGAATCCGGCGCCGGTGGCGGACGTTGAATGCCGCCAGCCAGCTGGAGCCGAAGCGCACCAGCCGCGCCCCCGGCGGCGCCCCGATGTTGTGGCAGGCGAACAGCCGCAGCATGGCCGGCAGAAAGGTCAGCGACAGCAACACGGAGAACCCGATACCCAGGGCCGACAGCCAGGCGAATTCCCGGATCGGCGCCAGCGGCGACAGCATCAGGGCGAGAAAACCCGAGCCGGTGGTGGCCCCGGTCAACAGCAGCGGCATGCCGACATCGGCCACGGCCGCCGCCGCCGGGTCGGCCGCCCGTCGCACCCGGTAGTAGGCCGACAGCAGATGCAGGGTGTAGGCCAGCCCCACCGTGATCACCACCGGCGGCACGATGGCGGTGATCAGATTGAGGCTGCGGCCCGTCAGCGACATCACCGCCAGTACCCAGACCAGGGCAATGCCAATGGTCGCCATTGGCAGCAGCACGCCGCGGGCGCTGCGGAACGCCACCAGCAGGAACAGGGCCACCAGCACCAGAATCCCCGGTACCAGCCGCGTGAGCTCCCGCATCAGCGCCTCGACCGTGGCGGCCTTGATCGCCGGCGGACCGGTGACGCGCACGCCGGCCGTGTCAGCGAATGCCGCATCCACGGCAGCGCGGATGCCCGCCATGGCGGCCTGCCCGCCGGGATCGGTTTCGTAGTCGGCGGCCAGTGCCACCACCAGGGCGGTGGCCCGACCCTCCGCCCCCAGCAGAGTCCCGGCAATCAGCGGATTGGCCCGGGCCGCCTGCGCCAGCGCCTCGCCTTCGCCCGCGCTGGCGGCGCCCAGATCCAGGGTGTCGCCGTCGGCCCGCATCAGCGGCGCCGAGGCCAGGGAAGTTACCGATTGCACGTAGGGCAACGCCGCCAGATCACGATCCAGCGCCGCCAGCGATGTCAGGGTAGCCGCCGCGAACACGTCTTCCGGATACAGCGCCACCACCACCGATTCCGACTGACCGAAGATGCGTTCGACCCGCTTCAGATAGGCCTGCGCCTCGCCGCCGGCCGGCAGCAGCGTGCCGATGGCGGGATCGATGTCGATTGCCAGCCGCCGCTCCGGCCAGTCCACCAGGCTCGCTGCGGCCAGCGCGGTAAGGGCCACCACGCCTGCCACCACCCAGCCGGCATGGCGGGTCACCCACTCGGACAGCGTGGCAATCACCGGCGGCCGGGCCCCGGATCAGCCGGCATCGCGGCGGCGGGCCGCATCCGGATCATAAACACCCAGATAGAAGGTGCGGGAGTTGAACACCCCGTCGGATACGTCCTCGTCGTACTCCACCGAGGTGACTTCCAGCTGCGTCTCGGTGCCGTCCTGCCGATCCGTCATGGTCGACCGGGTGGCCAGCCAGCGCTCGCCCACCTGACGCAGCGAGGATGGATCCGCGGTATAGCGCTTGGTCAGTTCCGCACCGCGCTCGAAGAAGTCCACCCGCAGGGTCACGCAGGTCTCCCGGTCCACCCGGAATACCAGCCGCTCGTAGGCACTCTCATCCCCGGCCGGCGGGGTCAGGGCCACGATATCGACCGTGCGGCCGTCGATCTCCCCGGCGCCTTCACCGGCCAGCGTGCCGCCCTCGGAAATGCTGCGCAGCTGTTTCATGTCCTCGTAGCTGAAATCCGTGCCCAGCAGGCTTTCCGTGGCGGTCTTGCCGCTGACCCGCCGCACCTTCTGGAGCGATGGCAGATACAGGAACAGGCGGTCGGATTCCGGCGTGTCCACCATCAGATAGCTCACGCCCGACAGATCAATGGGCGCCCGTACCACCAGGTTGGCCCGGTTTTCTTTCTCGAAACGCTTGACGAAGAAGGTGGCCTCGATCTGGCGGCGATTGCCGGCGCGGTCGGTGCTGTCCAGCGTCAGGTCCTGGACCATGGTCTTTTCCGGCAGATTGGCCCGGCTGCAGGCCCGCACTTCCTCGGGGTCGGGGGCCGCCCGGACCGGCGCGGTCAGCACGCCGGCCACCCCGGCGGTCAGCAACAAAACAACTCGCATCATGGCGTCATGCCTCCTGAAGAAGATCATCGGCGGTTCGGCGCCGGGCGGCGGCCGCTCGCACCGGCGCGCCGCTGTCCTGCCAGCGTCGGGCTGCGGTCCGCCACCAGTCACGCGCCGCGGCGCCATCACCGGCCCGGGCGCTGTAGTCACCGCGCAGCAGCGCCAGTTCCGCCGCGAACAACCGCGCGTCGGTTTGCTCGATGCCCGCGGCTACCTGATCCAGCAATGCCGACACCGCCGTCTCGTCACCGGAGGCCAGACCGAGTTCCGCCACCACCAGCCGCGCCCGCAACGCCCAGACCGCACTGCCGGCGCGCTCGGCCACCTCGAGCGCTGTCCGGGCGTCATCCAGACCGGCTTGCGGGTCGCCGGCGCGGAAACGCGCCTGGGCCAGCAGACTCAGATGCAGGCTGAGGAACTGGTGCGCCGGCGCGCCGGCTTTCACCAAGTCCCGGCCATTATCCAGGATGCGTACCGCCGCCTGCCATTCGCCGGCCAACATGTGCGCCATGGCCAGGGCCCGTTGCGCCACTTCCCGGAAGGTGCCGCTGCCGGATTCCTCGGCCCAGGCCACCGCCCGCGCGGCCTGCTCGCGGCTGTCGCCGGCCTCGCCCCGCAGGAACGCCACTTCCACCTGATTGGCAACCAGCCAGCTGATGCGCCGCCCGTCGGCCGCCAGCCGCTGCCCGCAGGCCTCCAGATCCAGTGCCGCCCGGTCCAGCTGGCCGCGGTAGGCGCGCTGGATCGCCAGCAGCGCCCGCGAAGCGGCGTTGTCGAGCGTAATCGGGCCGTCAATCCAGTCGGCGTCCCCCGCATCGCTGAGCAGCGACTCGCCCTCGGCCAGCTCGCCGGCGGCAAAACAGGCCATCAGCACCGGAATGCGGAAGCGACCCAGCAGATCGGTATCGCCATCGGCCAGCGCCACGCCTTCCCGGGCCGCGGCCAGCGCGGTGCGCGCATCCCCGTGAACGAGCAGTCGCGAGGCATTGGAGATGGCCAGTTCCGCGCGGGCCGGCCCGTCGCCGAGCCGCAGCCCGCGCTCGTAGGCCCGGGCGGCTTCGTCCGCGGGCACCGGCAGCAGCGACGCAACCCGCAAGATGCCGCTGCTGGCCGCCACTGCCACCTCGCGAGCGGCCGGGGTGTCCGGTTCCTCGCCGACCAGGGTCAGTGCCTTGCGGAAAGCCTGCAGGGATGCATCCACATCGCGCTGGGCAGCCCAGCTCGCCACCCCCAGCTGCCAGCGCGCGGCTTCGGCCGGCACCCCGGCCAGCTCCCAGTGATGGGCGATCAGGCTGGCCCGCTCGCCGGCCTGGCGGGGGTCCGGGCAATCCACCGCCAGATGGGCCGCCAGCCGGCCGTGCCGGGATCGCCGGGTCTGCGCCAGCTGCATGCCGTGTGTCACTTCCTGCAGCAGCGGATGGCAGAACTCGTATTCGGTGCCCGCGGGATTGACGGGCGCGATGAACCCGCCCGCCTCGAGGGCGGCCACCGCGGCCGCACGTTCGTCTTCGGCCAGATCATCCAGTGCCGTCAGCCAGGCCAGCACGAAGCGCTTGCCCACCACCGCGGCGGCCTGCAGCAGCTGCTTGTCGCGCCGTGGCAGACGATCGATGCGGGCCCCGAGCAGGGCCTGGACGGAATCCGGCAGCACCAGACGCGGTTCGGCCCGCGCCGGGTGGTAGTCCCCCGCAACGCCGCGGATATCGCCGGCCTCGGCTAGCGCCGCCACCGCCTCCTCGATGAAAAAGGGATTGCCGCCCGCCCGCTCCCGGAGCGTGGTGCGAAGTGGCCGCAGCGCCGGATCGCGCCCGAGCAGATCGTCGAGCATGGCATCCAGCTCGGCGCCGGTCAGCGCCGCCAGATCCACCTGCGCGTCCGCGGCGTCGGCCAGCCAAGGCAGCGACCGTTCACGCCGGTGATTGAACACGGCCAGCACCGGACAACCCGGCAACGACGCGACGAAATGCCGGAAGAACGCCTCGCTGCCGACATCCAGCCAGTGGGCATCCTCGACCAGCACGACCGCGGGTGCCTCGGCCTCGGACAGGGTCCGGGCGCAAAGATCGTGGAGTCCCTGCATCCGCCGCGCGGGATCGATGTCGTCGGAATCGCCGCCCTCGCCGGCGCCGAGGAAATCGCTGATCCAGTCGACCTCCCGGGCGGCGCCCGGATTCTCGAGCAGCAATACCCCGGCGACCTGCCGGCGGATACGGGCCGGCGAGTCGTCTTCGGCAATGTCGAAATAGGTGCGCAGCAACTGGCGTACCGGGAAATACGGCACGGCATCGGCGTAGGGCAGCGCAAAGGTGGTCAGCGTCTTCACGCCCCGGGCCCGGCAACGGGCGACGAATTCGTGGCACAGGCGGCTCTTGCCGATACCCGCCTCGCCGCTCACGGCGAGGATGCCGTGCCGGCCATCCGTGACCAGCGCCTCCAGCGCATCGGTGAGCTGACGCAGTTCCGCGTCACGGCCCACGAACCGGCCACGGCGGCGGGTGGGAAGCCGCTGCCAGTCGGCGGCGGGTGCGGCCCGCAGCAATTCGTGCACGGCCACGGGCGCCTCCGCGCCGGCCACCGTCATGTCGCCCAGCGACCGCAGTTCGAAATGCCCCTGCACCAGGTCCGCGGTATGCCGGGTGAGACAGATGCGCCCCGGTTCGGCGATGGCTTCCATCCGGGCGGCCAGATTCACGATCAGCCCCTGGGCGGTGTAATCCAGCCGCAGATCATCGCCGATGCGCCCCACGATCACCTCACCGGAATTCAGGCCGGTGCGAATGGACAGATTCACGTCCTCCCGCAGACGGAGTTCATCGGCGAAACTGCGCACCGCCTGCCCGGCCGCCAGCGCCGCGTGGCAGGCTCTGACGGCGTGATCCTCGTGCGCCAGCGGCGCCCCGAATAGCGCCATCACGCCATCACCGGTATATTGGTTGACCGTGCCCCCGAAACGATGGACAGCGGTGGCAAGCAGGGTGAACAGGCGATCCAGAATGCCGTGCCAGGCCTCGGGCCCGATCTGGGCGGCCAGCCGCGTCGACCCCTTGACGTCGGCAAACATGACGGTGACCTGCTTGCGCTCCCCGGCCACTGCATGTGCCGATTGCAGCACCCGTTCGACCAGATGCGGCGGGGTATAATCCCGCGGCGCGGCGGCGGGTGCCATCGCCACCAGCGCGGCCCCGCACTGATTGCAGAAACGCGCCTCCTCGGGGTTGCCGTGGGCACAGGCCGGGCAGGTTGTCATGGTGCCTCCGGAATGGCTGCGCTCACGTTAGCACCGTTACTGCCATCGGGCACTGATAGACTCCCTCAGATCATGACGCTGACACCCCCGCAATGATTGACGCCGGCCTGGTCGAGGTCCTGTTCTGGCTGCTGGTCGGCCACGCCGTGGGCGACTTCGCCCTGCAGACCGAATGGATGGTTCGCAGCAAGAACCCCACCCGCCGGGCGCCCCGATCGGCCGGCGAGCACCGGGAATGGGTCTGGGTGCATGTGCTGTCCGCCCACGCCCTCATCCACGGCGGCGCGGTGGCCGCGGCCACCGGCATGGTGGGCCTGGGTATTGCCGAAGCCATCGTCCACTGGCTGATCGATTACGGTAAGTCCCGCCGGTTCTACGGCTTTCATGCCGATCAGTGTCTGCATCTGGCATGCAAACCGGTCTGGGCCGGCCTCTGGTTCTTCCTGGCATGAGCCGTCCGGGCAACCTGCGGGCCCGGTGGGAAGCCGGGGCCCACATCGGCGTGGGGCCGATGCTCGACCAGACCACCCATCGCCGGGTGGTGCTGGTCAACCAGATGGCGATTCTGGCGCTGCCGGTGACGTTGTTCTACGCCATCGTGGCCATCGGGGTGCAGCTGCTGGGGATGGCCGATCTGTGGCCGATCGCCGCCATCACCCCGCCGGTGCTGGCCGGCTACGCGGCAGTCCTGTGGAGCAACCACCGTCGGCGCTTTCTGCTGGCCCGCCTGTTTCTGGCCATGGTGCCGGCGATACAACTCAGCTTCGCCTCCTGGGTGATCGGCAATGGCGCCGGCGTACACCTTTACTTCTTCGTGCTATGGACCGCCCTGTTCCTGCTGTTCACGCGGGGGGAACGCTGGTTGTCGGTGTTGTTCGCCGGCCTCTGGATCAGCCTTTTCATCTGGATCCAGCTGGCGTTCAACCAGCCGGTCATCGCCATGCGCGACCCGGCCTGGTTCACCGATCTGGCCTTCTTCATCAACGCCGTGGGTGCCTTCGCCCTGCTGGGCGGGCTGGTGGCGCTGTTCTATCAGGAGATCAACCATACCGAGGATATGCTCCAGCGCGAGTACCAGCGTTCCGAGGAACTGCTGCGCAATATCCTGCCGGTGACCGTGGCCCGACGGCTGAAGGAAGGCTCCCAAGTCATTGCCGACAGTTTCCCCGACGCCACCCTGCTGTTCGCCGACATCGTCGGCTTCACCGAACTGGCCGGTCGCCTGCCGCCGGGCGACCTAGTGGAACTGCTCAACAAGGTTTTCTCGCGCTTCGACCGCATCGCGGAGCAGGAAGGCTTGGAGAAGATCAAGACCATCGGCGACGAATACATGCTGGCCGGTGGGCTGCCGCTGCCCCGCGCGGATCACGCCCCGGCGGTCGCCCGCGCGGCGCTGCACATGATTGCGGCCATCGATGACCTGAACCAGTCGCTCGACCACAAACTGGCCCTGCGCGTCGGCATGCACAGCGGCGAGGTGGTGGCCGGCGTAATCGGCTCGCGCAAGTTCTCGTTCGACGTCTGGGGCGACACCGTGAACATCGCCAGCCGCATGCAGAGCCAGGGGCTGCCCGGCCGTATCCAGCTAACCGAGGCCACCCACGACCTGCTCGCCGACCAGTTCCATCTGGAGCGCCGCGGCACCCTGCGAGTGCGCGGCAAGGGTCGGATGCCGGTGTGGTTTCTCGAGGGTACGGCCTCGCCGAGTGGAACGCCCGCGGTATCCGCCTAGATTCGATCCGGCGAAATCACGGAATCGCCATCCGTGGCAACCAAACGGCTTCCGCACCGCCGGCAGAGATAAGCGGCACCACGAGCAATCCGCCGATGCCGGATCGTACTGAGATAACGCGGTTCATCGCAGCGACAGCGATAGGGAAAATAGCGCATAGCGCGCGACGCCGGTGCGTCCATTCGATGGCAAACGGTCGCGGCCTTGCCCAAGCATTGCATCACTGCCCGCCATTCCGGACCGTGAGGTTTCACCCGGGAACCGTGGCGCCAGGCCGTCACCACATGCGCTACCTCGTGCGGCACAGTTTCGTTGAGCATCTCGGCGGGATAGCGCGCGCAAAGCGACGCATTGAACCGGATGAGCGCCCGTTGGCGATGCCGTCGGGCATAAACCGTGAGCCCGGCGCTGCGTCCGCGCAGGTCCATACGCACCTGCGGCACGGGCACCGCGAGATCGAAACGTGAATTGGCCCGCTCAATCCATTGCCTCACCGCTGCGACGAGGACAGATTCCGAGGCAATGTGTGCGGGTGCGACCGCTTGCTGGGTCATGGTTGGTAAGTGCGAGGCGGGCCGTAATCGATGCGACATTCTAGCGAATGCGGGATGTCGTTCATCGGTGGCCATGAAAACCCATAGCCACACGGTCCACCCGCCGACTCGTCATCCAGATACAAAGCGCGCAACCACCAACACCAGCCAAAAGAACGGCAACGGCTAGGCCGCCTCGCCCTTGCCCAGCGGCGCCACGGAAAGCCGCAGCCCCAGCGCCTTCAGCACGCCGACCACGGTGGTCAGCGTCGGGTTGCCGTCGGCGTCCAGGGCCTGGTACAGGCCGGCGCGGCTGATACCGACATCGCGCGCCAGCTGGCTCATGTTGCGGGCGCGAGCCACCACGCCCAGCGCGTGCGCCAGAAAGGCCGGATCGTCACCGCCCTCTTCCATGCACGCCAGCAGGTACGCGGCAGCGTCGGCGTCGCTGTGGATGTAATCGGCAGAATCGTATGCACTGAATTTCTCGCTCATGACGATCTCCATGCCTGGGCAATGCGCTTGGCGCGGGCGATGTCGCGCGCCTGGCCGCTCTTGTCGCCGCCGCACAACAGCACCACCCGCACTGTCCCTTGCTGCAGGAAATACACCCGGTAGCCCGGGCCATAGGTCAGGCGCATCTCGCTCACGCCATCGCCCACCGCCTTCACGTCGCCGGGGTTACCCAGCGCCAGCCGATCGATGCGGGCGTTGATCCGACGCGCTGCCGACTGATCCTTCAAGCCATTCAGCCAGGCGTCGAACGTAGCGCTCTTGATGACCTCGACCATCTGTCTACCATAGTGGACGATTGCACCAGTGTCCAATATATTGGACAGGCGGCCAGGGCTAGCCAGGGCACGCCAGAAGAACGCACCGCCCGGCGACGACATGAAGACCACCGCGAACAGCCATCTCGCATGTGTCGCGGCAACCGCCAGTGCGGCGCCGCAATGCGAGCAACGAGTCGCCGTACGGCCGATCGCAACGCGCTACTCCGCCGCGGAAATCCACCAACTGACGCAAGGCCGCCAACACCGCCTGCGATGGGGAAGTCGACCGCTAATGAAGATTGTTGGATAGCTGAGTCCCCCGAATCTCCCCGCAACGCGTTGCATGGAGAGTCCAGGGGTTAGCTACAAAACACTGAGTTAAAGACAGCCACGGGTGGATTTGATCGATCGGCAGGAGTGCCGATCGAGATAACGCGAAAGCGTCGCCCGAAGGGCGGCGGCCACGGATGGCCGCAGTCATAAACCCGGCAAGGAGAGCCCGGTTGATGGCGCGTAAGCGCCACCCGAAGGGCTGCGGCCAGGGACGGCCGCAGTCCACCTCCGACACCAGCCAAAACAACACGCGTGTCGCCCCAGATGAGGCTTGTGGGGTTATGGAGGCGCGGAAGGAAAATGGTAGCCACGGGTGGATTTGACCGATCGGCCACGGATGGCCGATCGACGCGAGCCGCTTAGCGGCGAGTCCGCAGGACGCGGGCCAGGAAGGCCCGCGCAACCGCCGACACCAGCGATAAACAACACGGGTGTCGTCGCTGACGAAACTCGTGCGCTGGCAGATACGCGAGGGAAAAATGGTAGCCACGGGTGGATTTGAACCACCGACACCAGCATTATGAATGCTGTGCTCTAACCCCTGAGCTACGTGGCCACGGCGGCGCGAATCTTACTCAAAAGGCGGGGGGAAAGTCGAGCCCGGCGGGCAATCAGACGTTGAAACGAAAGTGCATCACGTCGCCCTCGTTCACCCGATACTCCTTGCCCTCGAGCCGGAGCTTGCCGGCTTCCTTGGCGCCCTGCTCGCCGCCCAGTCCGACGTAATCGTCGTAGGCGGTGACCTCGGCGCGGATGAAACCGCGCTCGAAATCGGTGTGGATCACCCCGGCGGCCTGCGGCGCGGTGGCGCCGATGCGCACGGTCCAGGCGCGGACTTCCTTCGGCCCGGCGGTGAAGTAGGTCTGCAGACCCAGCAGCCGGTAGGCGGCCCGGATAACGCGGTTGAGGCCGGGCTCCTCGAGCCCGAGGTCGGCCAGGAATTCGGCCTTGTCGGCCTCGTCCAGCAGCGCCATCTCGCCTTCCAGCGCGGCGCAGACTGCCACGACCTGCGCGCCCTCGTCGTCGGCCCGGGCCTGCAGCTTGTCCAGCAGCGGATTGTTCTGGAACCCGTTCTCGTCGACGTTGGCCACGTACAGCACCGGCTTGGCGGTAATCAGATGCAGCTCGTACATGCGCTGACGATCGGCCTCGGACCAGTCACCGGCACGAACCGGCCTGCCTTCATCCAGGTGCGCCACCAGGGCCTCGTACAGCTTGGCTCGCGCGATTTCTTCCTTGCCCCCGGCCTTGGCGGCCTTGAGCGCGCGGTCGCGGGCCCGGATGGCGGTTTCCAGGTCCGCCAGCGCCAGTTCGGTGTCGATGATGTCCACGTCGCGCAGCGGGTCCACGGCGCCGGCCACGTGGGTCACGTCGTCGTCGACGAAGCAGCGGGCCACGTGCAGCACGGCGTCGGTTTCGCGGATGTGGGCGAGGAACTTGTTGCCCAGACCCTCACCCTGGGCCGCGCCGGCCACCAGGCCGGCGATGTCCACGAATTCCATCGCGGTGGGGACGATCTTGGCCGGGTTGACGATATCGGCCAGCGCCTGCAGGCGCGGATCGGGCACCGGCACCACACCGACATTCGGGTCGATGGTGCAGAACGGGTAGTTTTCGGCCGGAATGTCGGCAGCCGTCAGGGCGTTGAACAGGGTGGACTTGCCGACATTGGGCAAGCCGACGATGCCGGCGCGCAGTGCCACGATCAGGTCTCCGGTTGGGTATGCAGGAACTGGGCGGCGCGGTTCCAGTCGCCGTCCAGCATTCGTTCGAGCCCGGCGTAGGCCCGCTCCAGCCCGTCCAGCAGCGCATCCGTCTCGTCGGCCGGCGGCACGCCCAGCACGTGGCCGAGTACGGCTTCGCGGTGGCCGGGATGGCCGATGCCGATACGCAGGCGGGCGTAGTCAGGGCCGATCACCCGGTGAATATCACGCAGACCGTTGTGGCCGCCATGCCCGCCGCCGCGCTTGATGCGGATGGCGCCGGGCGGCAGGTCCAGATCATCGTGGACCACCAGCAGCTGTTCCGGCGTGAACTTGTGGAACGCGGCGAACGGCTGCACCGACTCGCCGCTGCGGTTCATGAACGTCGCCGGCTTGAGCATCCAGAGCGGCTCGCCGCCGACCGTCACCTGGGCCACCCAGCCCTTGAACCTGGACTGCTCGCGGAACGACGTCTGGTAGGTCATGGCCATGGCGTCGGCCAGCCAGAAACCCACGTTGTGGCGCTGCCGCTCGTGCTTGGCGCCCGGATTCCCGAGCGCCACCAGGGCACGCACCTCGGCCGTCACGACGACAATCGGGCCGCCGGCTTAGCCCTTGTCTTCGTCGTCGCCGGAAGCCTCGGCCTCGCCCTCGTCGGAGTCGCTGTCGTCGCCGCCATCCTCGTCCTCGGCAGCGGCTTCTTCCGCGGCTGCCTCGGCCTCGGCGGCTTCTTCCTCTTCCAGCTCCAGCGCGGCGCGCGGCAGCTGGATGGTGACCACGGTGCGATCGGTCTCGTGCATCAGGTCGACCAGCTCAACACCTTCCGGCAGTTTGAGGTCGGACAGATGCAGGGCGTCGTTGACTGCCAGCGCGGAGCAATCCACCTCGATGTACTCGGGCAGATTGCGCGGCAGACACTCGACTTCCACGTCGTTCATGCTGTGGGTGGCGATGCCGCCCTCTTCCTTGATGCCGGGGCAGTCGTCCTCGCCGATGAAGTGCAGCGGCACGTTCATGCGCAGGGCTTCGCCCGCGACCACACGCAGCAGATCCACGTGCTGGATGAACGGACGCGCGGGATGGCGCTGCAGATCACGCAGTACCACTTCTTCCGGCTTGCCGCCGGGCACGTTGATCTTGATCACGTGCGAGTAGAACGCCTCGTTGTCCAGGTGATGGCTCAGATCGTCATGATCGAATGACAGCATCACCGGCTCGCCGGCACCACCGTAGATGATGGCGGGCACCTTGCCCTGGCGCCGCAGGCGGCGGTTTTCGGCCCGGCCCTGGGCCGTGCGGGTTTCGGCGTTGAGCTCAAAGGGTTTCATGGCAGCGTCGGCTCCGGGTCGTCCTGGGCGCGGGCAAAAGGCCCGTCAGCCTCATTTATGAACGGATTGAAACGGGAAATGTCGCGGTGGACGGTCGGACCGCCCCGCAAAAGGCCGAGCATTATAGCGGCTATCGCAAAGAAATGTGAGGGGTCAACCCGCGATTTATCCGCACCTAGTCCACGTACAGCGTGCTGACCGATTCCTCGTTGCTGACGCGGCGGATGGTTTCGGCCAGCAGGGCCGCGATCGGCAGCTGGCGAATGCGATCGCAGGCCACCGCCTCTTCCGACAACGGAATGGTGTCGGTGACCACCAGTTCGTCCAGCACCGACTCGGAAATATTGCTCACCGCCCGCCCCGACAGCACCGGGTGGGTGATATAGGCGTGGACACTTTCCGCGCCGGCGTCCTTGAGGGCCCCGGCGGCCTGGCACAGCGTGCCCGCGGTATCGACCAGGTCATCCACGATGATGCACTGCTTGCCGGCCACGTCGCCGATGATGTTCATCACCTTGGATTCGTTGGCCCGCGGGCGCCGCTTGTCGATGATCGCCAGGTCGGCATCATCCAGCCGCTTGGCCAGGGCCCGGGCCCGCACCACGCCGCCGACGTCCGGCGATACCACGATCAGCTTGTCGTTCTTGCGCCGCCACAGGTCGCCCAGCAGGATCGGCGAGGCATAGATGTTGTCCACCGGCATGTCGAAAAAGCCCTGGATCTGGTCGGCGTGCAGATCCACGGTGAGCACGCGGTCGGTACCCACCGAACCGAGCATGCTCGCCACCACCTTGGCCGAGATCGGCACCCGCGCCGAACGCGGCCGCCGATCCTGCCGCGCGTAGCCGTAATAGGGCACCACCGCCGTGATGCGGCCCGCCGACGCCCGGTGCAGGGCGTCGATGAGCATCAGCAGCTCCATCAGGTTGTCGTTGGTGGGCTGGCAGGTCGGCTGGACCACGAACACGTCGCGACCGCGGACATTTTCCTCGATCTCGACCATCACTTCGCCGTCCGAGAACTTGCCGACCGAGGCCTTGCCCACCGGCACCTTCAGATACCCGGCCACATCCCGCGCCAGCACCGGATTCGCGTTGCCGGTAAAGACCATCAACCTGGAGTCCGCCATTCTGTTACCTGTCATTGGTTGAGGGGTCTTTGTGGTTGGGTGGTGGTTTGTTTGGTTGGGGCGGCAGGATTCGAACCTGCGCATCACGGGATCAAAACCCGTTGCCTTACCGCTTGGCTACGCCCCAGAAATCGCGTTGTCGAATTGTACCCGGTCGATCTCATCCAGCCGGCGGCAGGATTATTCCGGCCATCCTGGCGCTCACCCTTCGGGCCAGTGCCGCTTACACGGCACTGTTAGAAATTGCGTCCCTGCAATTTCTTATGCTCGGGACTTTCCTGTCCCTCGCCCTGCGGGCCAGCGGCGCCGGGCGCCGCTGTCAACAAGCGCGTCCGTGCGCTTGTTTATCGAACCTGCGCATCACGGGATCGGTTGTCTATTGAAGACGTCGTTGCCTTACCGCTTTGCTACGTCCCAGAAATCGCTGTGTCGAATTGTACCCGGTCGACCTCGTCGGTACGGCATGTTGTGCCGGAGGTCCGGGGCCGGAATGGCGCGAATTCTATGATTCTCCCGACGCCGATTCAATTTCGGCGCCGCTCAGATCGAACCATCGGTCCACCACCAGCTGAATGGTGTGTTCGTCGTCGGTGAGGGTGATGCGCTTGGGCAGGGCCAGCCCGTCATGGGCCTCATACGCCGGGAAATCCAGCCGCCAGCCGGCCTGTTCCATGCCGATCAGCAGGCCGTTGTCGTCAACCGTCAGCTTGGCGGGCTTGCCCGGCTCCGGCAGGCCCAGGGCCCAGTAGCGCAGGCCGGTCAGCGGAAAACGCCAGCCCAGGATTTCCTCCACCAACGCTTCCGGCATTTCAGTGTTAAAGGTTTCTTCCCGGGTGCGAATGCGCACGCGCTCCAGGGTGCCGTCGGCGCGAAATCCCCCGGCACCCAGCGGTCCTGCCAGACGGATGCGGAATTCCTCCGCGCGCTGGCGCCAGCTGAGATTGCCGGTCCAGCCCAGCAGCTTGCCGGTGGCCGCGCGCCCCTGCAGGGACCAGCCGTCCAGCTCGGCCAGCCGCTCCTGCCGGGTTTCCCACGCGGCCGGATCGGCCACGCCGGGATCGCGCTGGGCGGGGGTGCCGATGATGGCGCAGCCCTGCAGACCGACAAGCGCCATCATCACCAGCCAGCGGGCATGGCCGCGGCCAATCATGGCGTCAGCCGTTCGATGGTCTCGTTGAGCACGGGGTGATTCGGGGCCTCGGACAGGGCTTCCTGCCACACCTCGCGCGCCCGGTCCCGCTTGCCAAGCTGCCAGAGGACTTCGCCCAGGTGGGCGGCGACTTCCGGATCGGGGAATCGCTCATGGGCGCGCTCGAGGTAGTCCCGGGCCTTCTCCAGATTGCCGAGGCGATACTGCACCCAGCCCATGCTGTCGATGATGGCGGCGTCATCGGGCTCGGCCTCCAGCGCCCGCTCGATGTAGCCCAGGGCCTCCTGGTGCCGATCGGTGTGATTGGTGAGCAGATAACCCAGTGCATTCAGGGCCCGCGGATCATCCGGTTCCTCGGCCAGCGACTGTCGCAGATCCGCGGCGGCTTCATCGATGCGTCCGAGGCGCTCGAGCGCCAGCGAGCGTCCGTACAGCAGATCGGTGTCACCCGGATGCTGCGTCAGCGCCCGGTCATACATCGCCAGGGCGTCGTCGAAGCGTCGGGCCTCGTACAGCAGTTCGCCTTCGGCCAGGAACAGGCGCTCGGCGAGATCGGGATTGTCGCGGCGCAGCGTGCGCAATTCGGTCCGTGCCGCCGCGAGATCACCCGTCAGATAACGCATCCGGGCCGCGCGCAGCTTGGCGTCGAACGCATGGCTGCCGCCGGCCACCCGCTGGTACCAGCGCCGGGCCTCGGTGTAGTCGTCCTGTGATTCGGCGGCACTGGCGCGATAGTAGGCGGCGTCATCAGCCCGGTTGCCAGCTTCGTAGAGCTGTTCGAATGCCTGTTCGGCGCGCTGCCACTGTTCCAGCGTCAGGGCCAGCACGCCCAGGCCGAAGCGGGCATCCACGTCATCGGGATCGATCTCCAGGGCCCACTCGAAGGCATCCGCGGCCGCTGCGTTCTGGTCGCTGTCCACCAGCATGCGGGCGAATGCGATGCGGTATTCGGCGCGCTCCCCGCTGGTGCCGTCCAGGCGGTCGATTTGCGCGCGCGCGGCATCCACGTCACCCTGGCGCACCAGCACGCCGGCATGGAGCATCACCGCCTCGCTCCAGTCGGGCCGCAGGGCAAGCGCCCGCGTGGCGCTTTGCCGGGCCGCTTCGAGCCGCTCGTAGCGCAGGGCCAGCAGGGCCCTGGCGTAATGGGCCTCGGCCAGATCGTCATGCTCGGCGACCTGCTCCTCCATCGTCGACAGGGCCAGATCGGCCTGCGACGGCTCGCCGCTGAGCACCTCCACCAGGCCGCGCAGCGCCACGTCCGGCTGCTCGGCATCGGCGGCCATCAGACGTTGCACGTAGCGATCGAGCCGTGCCGCGTCGCCCTGTGTCAGGGCCAGCCGGGCGGCCGTCTTGTAGGCGTTATCGTCATCGGGTGAGCGTTGCGCCCAGGCCTGGGCGGCCCGGTACGCCAGTTCCGGCGCATCGGCGAATACGGCGATGCGGGTGGCGCGCTCGGCCAGCGCCGGATCGTCGGAATAGCGCAGTGCCTCGACATAATTCTCGGCCGCCGCCCGGCGCTCGCCGCGCTGCACCGCCCATTCGCCGGCCAGCACGTGGTACTGCAGTTCCACGCTTGCATCGGGCGCCTTCGCGGCATCGGCATCCACGCTGGGATGACTCCCCGGGGGCGCCTGCATGGCACAGGCGGCAAGCCCCGCGGCCAGACCGGCCGCGAGCAGACTGAAAAGATTGCGCAAGAGATTCGGCCGTCGCGAGTTCGACGCCCGACTATAACGCGATTGTCGAAAATCCGGCCACAACCGCATCGGTGGCTGCCGGTGGCACGATAGAATAGCGGGATGACGCTGATCACGGTCGGACTCAATCACAACACCGCGCCGCTGGCGGTGCGGGAGACCCTGGCGTTCCCGATCGACCAGTGCGGGCCCGCCCTGTCGCGCCTGGCCGAACTGCCGGGCGTGGCCGAGGGGGCGATCGTGTCCACCTGCAACCGTACCGAGTTATACGCCGCCGGCAAGACGCCCGATGACCAGCGCCTGCGCCACTGGCTGTGTGATCAGCGGGGGCTGGATGCCGCCGGCCTGGCGCCGCATTTCTATGTCTACCGCGACCGCGACAGCATCCGCCACGCCCTGCGGGTGGCCGCGGGACTGGATTCCATGATTCTGGGCGAGCCGCAGATTCTGGGGCAGATGAAGGAAGCCTTCCGCCAGGCCCAGGCCGCCACCACCGCCGGGCCGCTGCTCACCCGGCTGTTCGAGCACAGCTTTGCGGTGGCCAAGAGCGTGCGCAGCGAAACCGATATCGGCGCCAATCCGGTGTCGGTCGCCTATGCCGGGGTCAGCCTGGCCCGGCAGATATTCGCCGAGTTCAACGAGACCACCGCCATGCTGATCGGCGCCGGAGATACCATCGAACTGACCGCGCGCCATCTGGCCGACGCCGGCGTGCAGCGCATGATCTTCGCCAACCGCAGCCTCGACCGCGCCCAGGCCCTGGCCGAGCGTTTCACCGGCTACGCCATTCCGCTGAGCGACGTGGCCGCGCATCTGGCAGAAGCGGACATGGTGGTGACCTCCACCGCGGCCCCGAACCACGTGGTGTCACTGGCGAACGTGCGCGACTCCGTCCGCAAGCGCCGGCGGCAGCCGATCTTCATGCTGGATCTGGCCGTGCCCCGCGACATCGATCCCGCCGCCGGCAGCCTCGAGGACGTGTACCTGTATTCGGTGGACGACCTGCAGGGCGTGATCCGCGACAACCTGCGGTCCCGCCACAGCGCCGCGCTGGTGGCGGACGGCATGATCGACGAACGCATCGACGAGTTCGTGGCCTGGATGGATTCCCGCCGCGCCGTCGACACCATCAGCCAGTTGCGCCACCGCGCCGAACAACAGCGCGAGGCCGTGCTGGCGAGAGCCCGCCGCATGCTGGCCCAGGACCAGAGCCCGGACGAGGTCATGCAGTACCTGGCCAACACGCTCACCAACAAGCTGATGCACGAACCCACGGCCGCCCTGCGCCGGGCGCGGGGTCAGGAACAGCAACAGCTTCTGGAACAGGCACGCCGCCTGTTCGATCTGCCCGACGAGGAATGATGAAAGCCTCCCTGCAAGCCAAGCTCGAGGAACTGGCCGAACGCCACGAGGACATCGCCCATTCGCTGGCCGATCCGGCGGTGATCGGGGATCAGAACCGTTTCCGGCGGCTGTCGCAGGAGTACGCCCAGCTCGGGGAGCTGGCCGAGGACTACCGGGCCTGGCGCGAGCTGCGGGATGAAATCACCGGGCTGGAGGACATGGCCGAGTCGGACGAGGCCGACATGCGCGACATGGCCTACGACGAACTTGAAGGCTGCCGGGAACGCCTGGCAACACTGGAAGCCGCCCTGCAGCGGCATCTGGTGCCATGCGATCCGCATGATGACGCCAACATCTACCTGGAGGTTCGCGCCGGCACCGGCGGGGACGAGGCCGCGCTGTTCGCCGGCGATCTGTTCCGCATGTACGTGCAGTACGCCGAATCGCGCAACTGGCAGATGGAGATTCTGTCCGACTCGCCCGGCGAGCACGGCGGCTACAAGGAAATCATCAGCCGGGTGATCGGCAACGGCGCCTATTCGCGGCTGAAGTTCGAGTCCGGCGCCCATCGCGTGCAGCGGGTGCCGGAAACCGAATCCCAGGGCCGTATCCACACCTCGGCCTGCACGGTGGCGGTGCTGCCGGAGCTGGACGAAGTCGAGGCCGTGGACATCAACCCGTCCGACTTGCGGGTGGATACCTTCCGCGCCGCCGGTGCCGGCGGCCAGCACGTCAACAAGACCGACTCCGCCGTGCGCATGACCCATCTACCCACCGGCATCGTGGTGGAATGCCAGCAGGAGCGCTCCCAGCACAAGAACCGCGCCCGCGCCCTGGCGCTGCTCCAGACCAAGCTCCAGACCGCGGAGCAGGACCGCCAGAATGCCGCCCAGGCGGCCAGCCGCAAGCAGATGGTCGGCAGCGGTGACCGCTCGGAACGCATCCGCACCTATAACTTCCCACAGGGCCGGATCACCGACCACCGCATCAATCTCACGCTCTACAAGCTGGAACAGGCCATGAGCGGCCAGATCGACGAAATCCTCGACGCCCTGGCCAGCGAGTACCAGGCCGAGCAGCTTGCGGCCATGGGTGCCGCCTGACGGCGGCCGCCGGTCCGTGATGCCGACTGTCCTCGATCAGACCGACGCCGCGGATCGCATCCGCCAGGTGCTGACCCGCGCCACCGCCCGGCTGCATCGCGTCAGCGATACCCCGGAGCTGGACGCCGGCCTGCTGCTGGCACATGTGCTGGACAAGCCCCGCAGCTTCCTGTTTGCCCACGGCGGCAATGCGGTCGCGCCCGCCAAACGCGCCGCCTTCGAGGCGCTGGTGGAACGGCGCCGAGCCGGCGAGCCGGTGGCCTACCTCGTCGGCACCTGGGGTTTCTGGTCGCTGGACCTGGCGGTGGATGCCCGCGTGCTGGTGCCCCGCCCCGATACGGAAACACTGGTGGAAACGGCCCTGTCACTGTTGCCGACGGATCAACCGGCGACGGTGGCCGATCTGGGCACCGGCAGTGGCGCCATCGCCCTGGCCATCGCGCGGGAACGACCGAACTGCCGGGTGCTGGCGACGGACGCCAGTCGCGATGCCCTGGCCGTGGCGACCCACAATGCCGAGCGGCTGGCGCTGGATAATATCGACTTCGCCGAGGGCGACTGGTTTGCGGCCCTGGGCGACACGCGGTTCGACATGATCGTGTCCAACCCGCCCTATGTGGCCGAGGACGACCCGCATCTGACCGCGCTCACCCACGAGCCGCGCGCGGCGCTGGTGGCCGACGACAACGGCTGCAGCTGCCTGCGCCGGCTGGCCGAAGGCGCGGCGGCGTATCTCGTGCCCGGCGGCTGGCTGGTGCTCGAGCACGGGCCGGATCAGGGATTCTTCGCGCGCCATGTTCTCGGCCGCTGCGGCTTTCGCGACGTGCGCACCGACCAGGACCTGGGCGACCGGCCGCGGGTCACGCTGGGCATGACCCGACAGGTGCGGTAGCTACAGACGCTCGACCACCGCGTCGGTAAAGCTTTCGGTGGTGCCCTCGCCGCCGAGATCGGGCGTGACCCGGTCGTGCTCGCCAATCACCGCGCGGATGGCGGTGCGGATGCGCTGGGCGCGTTCGCTGTCGCCAACGTGATCCAGCATCAGCGCTGCCGCCAGGATCACCGAGGTGGGGTTGGCGATGTTCCGCCCGGCGATGTCCGGGGCGCTGCCGTGGACCGCCTCGAACATGGCGCAGCGATCACCGATGTTGGCGCCCGGCGCCACACCGAGGCCGCCCACCAGCCCGGCGCACAGGTCCGACAGGATGTCGCCGAACAGGTTGGTGGTGACGATCACGTCGAAATCTTCCGGGTTCATCACCAGGCGCATGGCGCAGGCGTCGACGATGCGCTCGTCGTGCTCCAGGTCCGGATATTCGCGCGCGATGTCACGCCCCACCTCCAGGAACAGCCCGGAGGTTGACTTCATGATGTTGGCCTTGTGCGCCAGCGTGACCTTGCGCCGGCCGCGCTCGCGGGCCAGGTCGAAGGCGAACCGCAGAATGCGTTCGGACTCGTCCCGGGTGATTACCGACAGGGCTTCGGCGCGGCTGCCGTCCTCGCTCACCGTCTGGCCTTCGCCGGAATACATGCCCTCGGTGTTCTCGCGCACGGTGATGATGTCGAGATTCTCGTAGCGGCTGACCACGCCGGGCAGCGACACCACCGGCCGGACGTTGGCATAGAGATCGAAGCGCTTGCGCAGCGCCACGTTGACCGAGGTGTAGCCCTTGCCCGAGGGCGTGGTCACCGGCCCCTTCAGCGCCAGGCCGGTTTCGGTGATGGAATCCAGCGTGGCGGCCGGAATCAGTTCGTCGCCAGCTTCAAGCGCGGCGGGGCCGACGTCGTGAAAGCGATAGTCCAGCCCGGCTTCCACCCGGTCCAGCACCCGCAGCGTGGCATCGACGATGTCCGGCCCGATGCCGTCGCCGCGGATCACCGTGACCGGCCGGCCGTCGGTGCTGTGGCTCGTTGTCATGACTGTCCGTGCTCTTGAATGCGTTTACCGGCATCGTATCATTGCGGCATCGCAGCATCCGCAACGATCCCGCGAGGTCAAACGCATGAGCAACACCGCCCCGCACTCCCGTTTCGACACCCTGGCCAGCGACGTCGAGTACCGCGTTCACCAGCGTTTCGAGTGGTCGCACATCGTCGTGCTCGGCCTCGGCAATCTGCTGTTCCTGGTGGGCTCGTGGCTGTTCTTCTATCCGCCCCGGGAAGACCTGGCGATCTGGCTGTTCGTGATCGGCAGCGGATTTCACCTGTTCGGTAGTATCCTGCGCGTTCTCAACAAACAGTACGTGCATCGCTTCAAGAAACAGGCGATCCACTGGTAACCCCATGCTCCGAACGTTGTCTGTCTTCCGGCTGCTGCCGGCCCTGCTTGTCCTGATCGCCGGGATCGCCTCGGCCGCGGACGAGCCGGTCGATCTGGTCGTGGTATTCAAGGGCGAACGCACGCTCTATCTCTACCGCGACGGCATGCCGATCCACAGCTACCCGGTGGCGCTGGGTGGCGAGCCGGAGGGCCACAAGCGGCAGGAAGGCGACGAACGCACCCCCGAGGGCGCCTATCTGATCGACTGGCGCAACCCGGAAAGCCTGTTCTACAAGTCGCTGCACATCTCGTATCCGGACAGCGGGGACATGCGCGAGGCCCTGCGTCACGACCGCGACCCCGGCGGCAACATCATGATCCACGGCCAGCCCAGCTACGACGACGAACCGCGTTCCGGCGACTGGACCGACGGCTGCATCGCCGTCTCCAACGAGGCCATGGACCGGATCTGGTCGCTGGTGCCCGATGACACCCGCATCCACATCTACCCCTGACCCACCCGTCCGGCGGGTGCCGCAGGGCGGGCGAGGCGGTATCCTTGCGCGCCGTTTTCCCCGGACCCGTTGCCGACATGACCTCGGACGAACTCCTGATGCCGCGCCCGCTGGCCACGAAACTCCTGTTCGAGGCCCAGAAGGTGCCCGATGCCGAGGTCTGCGGTCTGGTCGGTGGCGTCGACGGGCATCCGGTCAGCGTCAACCCCGTCCCCAACGTGTCGGACGACCCGAGCCGGCGCTTCGTGATGGACAGCCAGGCGCAGATCGACGCCATGCGAAACATCCGGGAGCGCGGCGAATCGCTGCTGGCCGTCTATCACTCGCATCCGGCCACGCCCCCCGAGCCGTCCGCCCGCGACCTGGATGAACTGGGCTACCCGGACGCCCTGCTGCTGATCATCTCGCTCAACATCAAGGGGGTGCTGGAGATGCGCGGCTGGCGGGCCGAAGCCGGCGGTGTCCGCGAGGTCGTGCTCAAGGTGATGGACTGACCGTCGGTCGGATGAATCCGACCCTACGCCGGCCTGTCCCCGGCGGCAGCCCGGAAAGCCAGATAAGCCTCCAGCACCGCCTCGGGCTGCTCGATCTGCGGGTAATGGCCGCAGTCCAGCGCCACCACGTCGGCAGCGGCAATCAGCTCGCGGTAGCGCGTGACCATGTGGCGGCCCGACACCGGATCCTGCAACCCGTTGATCAACCGCATGGGCACATCCGCCGACTGCAACGCGCCCACCCAGCGGGCCCGGTGTTCGCGCCGTTCCGGCATGTAGCGGATCAGACGATGGGCTATGCGGGTACCGTGGTTGTGGCGCACCAGGGCCCACAGGGCCGCCAGCGTCGCTGGTGAGGGCGGCGTCTGCTCGCCGAAGATCGCCCGCATGTTGTGGGCGAATGCCCGCTCGCTCATCAGCCGGGCGATCAGCCACCCGGCGCGGCCGAGCAGCAGCGTCTGCACCACCCGCGGGTGATGGGTCTCGGGAAAAAGCCCGCCGTTGAGCAGCCCCACGCTGGCGATGCGGGTCGCCTGCCCCGCCGCGCGACGGTCGACATCCCTGGCCAGCAGTTCCTGGGCCACCGTATCGCCGTAGTCATGCGCCAGCACGTGCACGCGGCCGACCCCGAGTGAATCCAGCAGGCCCTCGTGCAGGTCGGCCTGCTCGGCAATCCGGTACTCATGGCGCCGGGGCTTGGCGGAAAACCCGAAGCCCAGCATGTCCGGTGCGATGCAACGGTAATGCTCGGTCAGTGCCGGCCACAGGGCGTGCCAGTCCCAGGAGGCCGTGGGAAAGCCGTGAATCAGCAGCAGCGGCTCGCCGCCGCCTTCATCCAGATAGAAAATCGGGTGCCGCCCGTGCCGATAGGTCTGTCCGCGGGCGTGCCAAGTGTCCAGATCGATGCTCATTGCCCGAGGGTGGCGGCATCGACCACGACCTGCAAGCACTCGGGGCCCGGCCCGGTTAGAATCCACGCATCCACTCCCACACAAGCGATTGCCGCGCATGCGCCTGTCCCGTTTTTCGCTGCATACCACCAAGGAAACCCCGGCGGACGCCGAGATCGTCAGCCATCAGCTGATGCTGCGCGCCGGCATGATCCGCCGGCTGGCCGCCGGGCTCTACACCTGGACGCCGCTGGGCCTGCGGGTGCTGCGCCGGGTGGAAGCCATCGTGCGCGAGGAAATGGACGCCGCCGGGGCGCTGGAACTGCTGATGCCGGCGGTACAGCCGGCTGAACTGTGGCAGGAATCCGGCCGCTGGGATGCCATGGGCCCGCTGATGCTGCGCATGTTCGACCGCCACGAGCGCGAGTACTGCTTCGGCCCGACGCACGAGGAAGTCATCACCGACCTGGTGCGGCGGGATGTGCGCAGCTATCGCCAGCTGCCGGTCAACCTGTATCAGATCCAGACCAAGTTCCGCGACGAAATCCGTCCACGTTTCGGGGTGATGCGGGCGCGCGAGTTCCTGATGAAGGATGCCTACTCCTTCCACATGGACGCGGACGATCTCCAGCGCGAGTACGACAACATGCGCGCTGCCTACTGCCGCATCTTCGATCGGCTGGGCCTGGAATACCGGGTGGTGGCCGCCGACCCGGGTGATATCGGCGGCTCCAAGAGCGAGGAATTCCACGTCCTGGCCAGCAGCGGCGAGGATGAACTGGCGGTCTCCGACAGCGGCCCCTTCGCCGCCAACGTGGAGGCCGCCGCCCTGCCGGCGCCCGGCGCCGAACGGCCGGCACCGCAGGCCGAGCGATCCACGGTGGACACACCCGGCATCAACACCATCGACGGTCTGTGCCAGGCGCTGTCCGTCCCCGCCGATCGGACCATGAAATCGGTGGTGGTCGATGGCGCCGACGGCGATCCGGTACTCCTGCTGCTGCGCGGCGACCATCAGCTCAACCCGATCAAGGCCGAGCGGCTCGACGCCGTGGCCGCGCCGCTGACCTTTGCCGACGAAGCCGTCATCCGCCGTCACTTCGGTGCCGGCCCGGGGTCACTGGGCCCGGTGGGCGTAAAGGTACGGATCATCGCCGATCACGGCGTGGCCGCGCTGGCCGATTTCGTCACCGGGGCGAACGAGGACGGCAAGCACTTCAACGGCGTCAACTGGGGCCGGGATCTACCCGAACCCGAGTTCGCCGACCTGCGCAATGCCATGGCCGGCGACCCGTCGCCGGACGGCCAGGGCACGCTGACCCTGGTACGCGGCATCGAGGTGGGTCATATCTTCCAGCTGGGCCGCAAGTACAGCGAGTCGATGCAACTCACCGTACTCGACGAGGACGGCCGCGATATCACGCCGGAGATGGGCTGCTACGGCATCGGCGTCTCCCGCATCGTCGGCGGTGCCATCGAGCAGTGCCACGACGACAACGGCATCATCTGGCCCGACGCCATTGCCCCGTTCACGCTGCTGATCTGTCCGATCAAGGCGGACAAGTCGCAGCGGGTGCGCGAGGCCGCCGAGGCGCTTTACGACGCCTGCCGCCACGCCGGCGTGAATGTCGCCCTGGACGATCGTGGCCTGCGCCCTGGCCCGATGTTCGCCGATGCCGACCTGATCGGCGTGCCGCACCGCATCGTGGTCGGTGAACGGGGCCTGGATGCCGGCGCGCTGGAATACAAGGCCCGGTCGGCCGATAACGCTACCGAGATCACCCACGACATCGACGCCGTGCTCGACGCTATCGGCCACGCCCGCTCTTGACCCGACGACTGCTGCTCTTGCTGGCGCTGGGTGCCGCCCTGCCCGCCGCCGCCCAGCCGGACGGCGAGGTCGTCGACCCGGCGCTGCGGAAGGCCCTGATCGAGGCGGTCAGCAGCGCCGACAGCTTCGACAACCGCTTTGACGCCGAGGTGTGGCTGCTGGACATGTCCACCCGGCTGGCACCGATCCTGCCGAACGCCGACAAGCGTCTGCCGATGCTTCGCGCGGTGCACCGAGAGGCCCACCGCGCCGACCTGCAACCCGAACTGGTGCTGGCCCTGATCCAGGTGGAAAGCCGCTTCCAGCGCTTCGCCATCTCCTCGGCGGGCGCCCGCGGCCTGATGCAGATCATGCCCTTCTGGGTAGACGAAATCGGCCGTCCCGACGACAACCTGTTCGACGTCGACACCAACCTGCGCTACGGCTGCACCATCCTGCGTTATTACCTCGACATGGCGGACGGCAACCTCACCGAGGCCCTGGCTCGCTACAACGGCAGTTACGGGCAGTACTGGTATCCGGCGCGGGTGCATACGGCGTTGTCGAAGCGGTGGTATCGGCGTTGAGGGGCTGGCGCATCGCTCCAATTGAGGGAGAATTTTCAAGAATTTCGCCCTGAAGGGCGAGTCTCTTTTCTTTGCGTCGCCAAAGAAAACAGACGAAAAGAAAGGCGACCCGGACCGCTTGCCCCTCGGTCAGCGAAGGCTGACCGAGGGATTCCCGCCCGACCACCGGGGCATGAATCGGGCCGTGCCGACAGGACGTCGTGTCCTGAACGGCACTAAACGGGCCATCCGTGGCCCGTTTACCCGATGCCCCGGCGATCGGGCGGCAAGCGCTAACGGGAGGGAAGAGGCGACCGCATCCGGCTGTGGCACCTTTTTCATTCCCGTCGGGACGAGCTGAGCACTGCAGGGCGGCGAGATTCCCGGCCCGAAGGGGCACGCCCAGGACGGGCGCGCGGTTTTCGCCGGCACACCGAGGTGCCGTCGAAACACCCCCTCGCCGACCGAAACGCACAGGGTATCCTGCCTCGAACCCTGTTCGAGGCAGGACTCGCCCGCCGGAAGCGCTTCTTTGGTGACTTTCTTGTCGCACAAGAAAGACACCCGGCCCGCGTCAGCGGGGCGGAATTCTTCAGTCGAATACGTCGGGCACAGCCGGCCATGACCCGAACCGGGGCTCGATCCCGATCGGTTACCCTTAGCCGCCCAGCTCGATACAAACACGCCGTGTACCGCCTCTACCACAACCCCCGCTGCTCCAAATCCCGCACCGCACTGCGCCTGCTCGAGGACACCGGCACGCCATTCACCGTGGTTCGATATCTCGACGATCCACCTTCGGAATCCGTGCTCCGCGGGCTGCTGGCCAGGCTGGATGTGCCCGCTGCCGAGGTACTCCGCCACAACGAACCGGCGTTTCGTGCCCTGGGGCTGGACCAGCTCGCGGCAATCGATACCGATACCGCGATCCGGGCTCTGCTCGAGGAGCCGTCGCTGCTGCAGCGGCCCATTCTCGAGACCGACGACCGCGCGGTGATCGGCCGGCCGCCCGAACAGATCCGGACCCTGCTGTCATGCCCGACATCCTGATCCTCTACTACAGCCGGGACGGCGCCACCGCCGCCCTGGCCGACGAAATCGCCCGCGGCGTAAGCAGCGTGGCGGAGATGCAGCCCCGTGTGCGCACGGTGCCGCCGGTATCCGCCGACTGCGAGGCGGTCAGCGACAGTCTGCCGGACAGTGGACCGCCCTACGCCGAGCATTCAGATCTGGCCGAATGCGCCGGGCTTCTGCTGGGCTCGCCCACCCGCTTCGGCAACATGGCGGCCCCACTGAAATACTTTCTCGACACCACTGCGGGGCCATGGCTGTCCGGCGACCTCGCCGGCAAGCCGGCCGGCGTATTCACCTCGACGGCCAGCCTGCACGGCGGGCAGGAAACCACGTTGCTGTCGATGATGCTGCCGCTACTGCACCACGGCATGCTGCTGGTGGGCCTGCCCTACAGCGAAAGCGCGCTCAACGAGACCACCAACGGCGGCACCCCGTACGGCGCCAGCCATGTCAGCGGCGGATCGCCCCGGCCGCTGACCGACCACGAACGCCGCCTGGCCCGCGCGCTGGGCAAACGGGTGGCGGACACGGCCCGCCGGCTGAACCAGCCATGCAACTGAGTCGGCTCGCTCGTACGGCAACGCTGGTCGCCATGGCCGGGCTGATCGGCGGCCTGGTGCTGTGGCTGGGGCCGTTCTACGGACCCCTGACCTGCCTGCCGCTGCTGCCCGCCCTGCCCGGCCTCTGGCGCGGGCGCCGCTACACCTACGGCTGGACCAGCCTGCTGTCGCTGGCGTATCTCACGGTGTTGCTGACCGAGTTCACCGCCCGCGGCGCCAGCGGCTGGATTACCGCTCCGGCGCTGCTGGCTACGGTGATCGTGTTCACCGGCTGCCTGTGTTTCGTGCGCTGGCAGGCACGCGAGCAGCCGCCGGCGGCCTAACCCGCTACTCGACGCGTTCGGGCCGGTGCCCGGCGGCCTCCAGCTGTTCGATCAGGCCGCGCTCGCCCACCAGGTGCAGCGTGCCGACCAGCACCATCGCGTCGTCGCTGCCGGCCAGCAGCGCCTCGATGTGCGCCATCCAGTCATCGTTGCGGGAAAACAGTAGCCGTTCGTAAAGGGCCGGCGTGTCGTCGATCTGTTCCTCGACATAAGCCGCCAGGCCGGCGGCGTCGCCCTCGCGCCAGAAGTCGAATACCACGGCCGGGGCATCGCTCAACGCCGCGACGTTTTCCACTGTCGCCGCGAGGTAATCCCGGGCCATGTCCGCCGGCATCTCGGTAAGCACCGCCAGGTGCCGGTCCAGGGTTTCCAGCGGCAGGATTGCCTTGTCATCCTCCACCGCCCGCTCGTGGAAATGGGTATCCAGGCCCAGGTCCTGGCGGAAGTCTTCGGCCATGAACGCCTGCACCTCGATCATCCCCGCGATGAACCAGGGACGGAAGCTGCGCATGGCGCTGATCGACTGGCCCATGTCGCCCAGCAGATTGGCCACCCGGGCATACAGCGCGTCGTCCAGATGATCGTCCAGCCCGGTCCCGTCCGGATAGCGGGCCGCCTGGAACAGCCGGGTCTGGGCCGCCGACGACTGCAGCTCGCCGATATCCGTCTCGAAAGCTACGATGGCCGCGTTCTCGTAGGCGCGCTGAAACGCCTCGGGCAGCGGATAGGCCGAGGGCGGTAGCAGATGCACCGAGCCGGCCAGATAGACCGTGTTGTCGGCATCGCTGACCTGCCAGACCATGCCGCGGGCCGAGGCGGCGCCGCTGGCCAGGGCGAGCAGTGCCGCGAGAAACACTTGCTTGCGTTTCACGACAGACAGACCTGCTTGACGAAGGGAATGGTCAGGCGCCGCTGGGCGGCCAGCGAGGCCCGGTCCAGCCGCGCGAGCAGCGGCATCAGCCGACGCAGATCCCGGCTGGTATGAGTCAACAGATAGCGAGCCACCTCGTCGGGCAGCGTCAGGCCGCGGCTGGCCGCGCGTGCCACCAGCACCCATCGCTTGTCGTCATCCGCGGGTTCCTGCAACGCATAGACAGCGCCCCAGCCCAGACGGGAACGCAGGTCCGCCAGCAGGTCGGTCAGCTGCGCCGGTGCGGCCGGCCCGGCCGCCAGCACGCTAGCCCCGGCGGCCCGCCAGCCGTCCAGTGCCCCGACCAGCGCCTCTTCCCAGGCGCGGTTGCCGGCCACGGCATCCACCTCGTCCAGACACACCAGGTCCAGCCCGGTCAGGCCGTCGAGAATGGCCGGCGGTTGCTCGCACCAGTCGGCCAGCGGCAGAAAAGTGGCCCGGCGCCCGGCCTCACCGGCGGCGCGGCAGGCTGCCTGCAGCAGATGGGTCTTGCCGGGACCACCGCAGAAGTAGCCGCGCTGGTCCGGACCGATCGCGGCCTGGCGGGCGGCGGCCAGCGCCGCGGCGTTGGGTCCGGGGGCGAAGCCGGCCAGGGTGGCGGTATCCGGCAACTGCACCCCCAGCGGCAACTGGGCGGATAGTAGAGGCGTGGCGGGCTCAGCTTTCATCCTGATACAACCGGCTCTCGCGCCAGACCCGCCCGGCGTAACGCACCAGCACCGCGATTGCGGCGGCCGCCGGCAGGGCAATCAGCACGCCGACAAAACCGAACAACTGCCCCCCGGCCAGCACCGCGAAAATCACGGTAACCGGATGCAGGCCAATGCGGTCGCCCACCAGCAGCGGCTGCAGCACCGCGCCTTCCAGCGTCTGCCCCACGGCGAACACCAGGCCCACCCACAGCAGCGGCAGCAGGTCGCCACCGGTCTGCACCAGCATGGCCACCGATGACGCCGCCAGCCCCACGATCACCCCCAGGTAGGGCACGAAGCTGACCAACCCGGCGGCGATGCCGATGAGGAACGCCAGGTCCAGCCCCGCCAGCCACAGGCCCACCGCGTAGGTCAGCCCGAGGAAGGCCATCACCAGCAGCTGGCCGCGGATGAACTGGCCCAGCACCTCGTCGGTCTCGCGGGCCAGTTCCGTGGCCGTGCCGAGCATGCGGCGCGGCAGCAGATCGCGAATCCAGGCCACCATGTGGTCCCAGTCGCGCAGTAGGTAGAAGGTGATCACCGGCACCAGCACCAGATTGGCTACCAGCGCGATCAGCGCGGTCCCCGAGGAGAAGGCCTGCTGCCAGATCACGTTGGCCACGCCGCCGGCCTTGCCCCAGTGTTCGGCCACCAGGTTGCGCAGGGCCTCCATGCTCAGGCCCTCGCTTTCCGGCAGGAAGGTCTGCATCAGTGGCTCGATGCGTTCCTGCAGCCACTGCAGGTAGCGCGGCATGTTCTCGATCAGGGTGCGCAGCTGATGTTCGAGCACCGGAAACAGCAGCAGCACGAGCATCAGCCCCACGATGGTCAGGGTGCCGAACACCACCAGGACCGAGGCCGTGCGCGACAGCCGGTAGGTCTGCAGCCGGTCGACCAGCGGGTCGCCCAGATAGGCGAGCCCGGCGGCGAACACGAACGGCGTGAGAATTGGCCCGAGCAGCCAGATGAACAGGATGACCGCCAGCAGCGGCAGCAGCCAGAGGGCGTAGCGGGACGCGATCATGACCGGCGTCAGCGGCTCAGCCGGTAACCCAGCGCCGCGCCGCCGCGGGTCAGGCCCTCGGCCTGGCGGGTGGCGTCACTATCACGACGCAGCCAGTCAGCCAGATCGATGTTGCGGTCCAGTACGCCGCTGCCACCCGTGACCTTGACGCGGAACAGCACCATGTCCTCGCGTACCAGCGCGGGCGACAGCCATTCCACCACCCCGATGTCGGCCAGATGGGCGGCCACACGGTTGTAGTCGCTGGCGCCAGCAACATTGCTGATCGCGACCAGGACGCCGTCGTCACCCGCATCGAACGCCCCCACCGCGCCGGTGCCACCCGATCCGCCGCCGGATGCCGTCGTCGAGCGGGCGCCAGCGCGCGCCGCGTAGGTTCGGGCGTAAATATCGGCCACCCGGTGAAGGGCCTCGGCCAGCAGCGCCGGGCGCGAATCCGCCGCGCCCTGCCAGTTGGCCAGCTCGGTGCCGTCGCTGAGCAGACGCCAGCGACCACCCCAGGAACCACCCTCGCTGCCGATGCGGCCGACCAGCAGGTTGGCGGTGCCGTAGCCGCGGGCCACCGACATCAGCCGGGCATCGTTGCCGCTGGCGATATCGGCCGGCGTCACCCGGCCGCGCTCGGCCTCGCCCGTGCGCGGCAACTGCAACGGCAGCCCGCGATTACGCGCCGCATCACGCATGGCCTCGATGCCGTCGGCAGGCGTGGCTTCGGTGAGCAGCCCGTCGGCGGCCATCGCCACCCAGGGCATGGTCGCCGGGCGTTCGCGGCCCCAGACCGCAATACCGGCATCCCGCAACGCCTCGTTGACTGCCGTGGGCTCGAAGGACACCCGCAGTGTTACCCCCGAGGCATCACTGCCCTGATAGCCGTACTGCTGCACCAGTTCGTCGGCCCGTTCGAGAATACCGGCGGCGCCGCTGCGCTCGGTCACGGCACGGTCTCCGGTCACCCGGACCAGCACCAGCCCCAGCGCCTGGCGCAGGGCGCCCTCACGCGTCTGCTCGCTCTGGTCGGCGGCTTCCACCTCCGCGCCGTAGAGGTCGGCCACCTCCACCGCGGCGGCGGGCAGGGCGAACAACAGGCAGACGACAAGGGGCAGCAGCCGGAATAAAGGCATCATCGACGAAGGCATGAATCGCTGCGCTACAATACCATGCGGCCTGCCCCGCTCCGCGCCCATTCACCCCGACTCTGCAGCGAGCCTTGCCTTGAGCGATCGCCCTTCCCTGAGCTACCGCGATGCCGGCGTTGACATTGACGCCGGCAACGCCCTGGTCGATGCCATCAAGCCCGCCGTCGCTGCCACCCAGCGCCCGGAGGTCATCGGCGGACTGGGCGGCTTTGGTGGCCTGTTCCGCGTGCCCATCGAACGCTACCGCGAGCCGGTGCTGGTTTCCGGCACCGACGGCGTGGGCACCAAGCTGCGGCTGGCAATCGAGGCCGGCCGGTTCGACGGCATCGGCATCGACCTGGTGGCCATGTGCGTGAACGACGTCCTGGTGGCCGGCGCCGAACCGCTGTTCTTCCTCGATTACTACGCCACCGCCAGGCTGGACGCCGGGATTGCCGCCGAGGTGATCCGGAGCATCGCCCGCGGCTGCGAGATGTCGGGCATGGCGCTGATCGGCGGGGAAACCGCGGAAATGCCCGGCATGTACGCGCCCGGCGATTTCGACCTGGCCGGTTTCTGCGTCGGGGTGGCCGAACGCGAGGCGATCATTGACGGCTCGGGCATTGCGCCGGGCGACGTGGTGCTGGGCCTGGCCTCCTCCGGCGCCCATTCCAACGGCTACTCGCTGATCCGCAAGGTGCTGGAAGTCAGCGGCCAGCGGCTCGACCAGCCGCTGGGGGACGCCACCCTCGCGGACGCCCTGCTCGCCCCCACCCGCATCTACGTGGCCGCCGTGCGCGAAGTGCTGACAGAGCATCCACTCAAGGGGCTGGCCCACATCACCGGCGGCGGGCTGGCGGAAAACCTCGCCCGGGTCCTGCCGGCGCACTGCGGCGCCCGGCTGCGGGCCGACAGCTGGCCGCGGCCGGCGCTGTTCGGCTGGCTGCAGGAAGCCGGCGGCATCAGCGACGCGGAAATGCAGCGCACCTTCAACGGCGGCATCGGCATGGCCGTGGTGGTGAATGCCGGCCAGGCAGCCGCCGTCCGGGCCGCCTTCGAGGCCGCCGGCGAAACGGTGTTCGAGATCGGCGAAATCGTCGCGCGCGACCAGCAGGACGACGCGGTTCATCTGATTTAAATGGATAGCCTGTCGCGGGCAGTCGTCCTGGTCTCCGGCCGTGGCCGCAACCTGCAGGCGCTGTTGGCCGCGCGCGCTGCCGGCACCCTGCCGCTGAACATCACGCGGGTCATCACCAATCGTCCCGGAATTCCCGCGCTGGATATTGCGGCGCGGGCGAGTGTGCCCGGCACCGTGCTGCAGCCGAAGGGCTTTTCCTCGCGCGCCGCCTTCGATGCCGAACTGGCCCGCCACGTGGCCGCCGAGAACCCCGACTGGGTGGTGCTGGCCGGCTATATGCGCATTCTTGATTCAGCTTTCGTTCAGCAGTTTGCCGGCAGGCTCGTCAACATCCATCCCTCGCTGCTGCCAAGGCATCGGGGGCTGGACACGCACCGCCGCGCGCTGGCCGCCGGCGATGCCCGACACGGCGCCACCGTGCATTTGGTCACGGCAGACCTGGACGCCGGCCCGGGCATCCTGCAGGGCAGCATCGCGGTGGCCGCACAGGACACGCCGACCAGCCTCGCTGATCGGGTAATGCACCAGGTGGAAACCCGCATCTACCCGCAGGCACTGGGCTGGCTGGCAAGCGGTCGGGTCGATTTTGCCGACGGTCGTGTGCGGATGGACAACCGGCCCCTGGAGGCACCGATTCATGTGGACTGCGATTCGACATAGCCTGATTGCCCTCGGCCTGCTGGCCGTGGTTCCCGCGCAGGCGGCGGTGCTGTCACCGTTCACCGCCACCTACCGCGCCTCGCACGGCATCATCGGCCTGGGCGAGGCCACCTTCGAACTCAGCCGCGACAACGGCTGCTGGCGCTGGCACGGGGTGGCCAACCCCAGCGGCCTGGCGGCGATGCTGATCGGCACCGTCACCGACGATTCCCGCTTCTGCGTAACCGATAACGGCGAGCTCTCCCCGCGCCAGTTCCGTCATCACGAATCGGACGACGCCGAGGACAGCTATCAGCTCGGCTTCAACCCGACCGACACCACCGCCAGCCTCAATGGCGGCGAGGCCTTCGACGTGCCGGCCGATGCGGTCGACCCCTTCCTGCTGCAGATCGCCGCCCGCCGCTGGCTAGCCGATGCGGAAAATCCTGCCGAGGCGGGCGCCCGCGAGTTCACGGTGGTCGACGAGGACGAGATCAAGACCTACCGCCTGGCGGTATCCGAGGGCCCGAGCGTGGAAACCGCGGCCGGCAGCTTCAAGACCATCCGGCTGGCCCGCGTGGATGACGGCGACAAGCAACTGGTGTTCTGGGCGGCCCCGGCCCTCGACTTCCTGCCGGTGCGGGTGGAACACCGCAAGAATGGCAGTACCCAGATCCGGCTGGACCTGACGTCGGTGGAGCGCACCGACGAAAGCGGGGGCAGTATCTAGGGGTCCCCGGTGAACTTGCCCGGGGAATCACGGGTCTGACGTTTCCCGCCGCGCGAACATCGCGCGGAATCGATACACTCACGCGCCGGCGCCCACCACGCCGGCGCGCTGTTTTGATACTGCCAAACCGCCAGGACAGACCGTCCCCCGCATGGTTCCGACGTTCCAGACAGTCTCGTTCCGCCGGCACGCCCGGACCGCTGCCGCCACGCTGCTGATTAGCCTGCTGGCCCACACGACCGCCAGTGCCGCGGCCGGCAACGGCGCCTATCCCATCGACGACCCGCTGGCCGCCACGGTGGTCGGCACGCCGCGGGCCTATCGCGCCAGTCTGCCCGAGAATCTGCCGCGCGAAACCCGGACCCTGGCGCCCCTGGTCGAGCGCCCGGTGCCATCGCCACTGGTCTACGCCGTGCCACTGGAATACGGCCTGATCGCCCAGGACGAACCCGCGCCGCTGGTGTTCATCCTCGCTGGCACCGGCGCCGGCGCCAAGAGCACCAAGAGCAACCTGATCGCCCGGGCCCTGTACGCCGAGGGCTATCACGTGGTCACCCTGCCCTCGCCCACCAGCGTGGGGTTCATGCTGGGTGCCGCCACGCACCCGGTGCCCGGCCGCATGAACAACGACGTAGCGGATGTATATCGCTTCATGCAGGCGGTTCGCGACGACCTGCCCGAGCGCGTCCGGATCACCGGCTTTGCCCTGACCGGCTACAGTCTCGGCGGCCTGCAGGCGGCGTTCGTCGATCAGCGGGATCGGCAGGAACAGGTTTTCGGCTTCGAGCGGGTACTGCTGATCAACCCCGCGGTGGACCTGTATGCCTCCGTCCGTCGCATGGACCGGCTGTTCGAGACCGGGCTGGAACAGGGCATCGCCGGGCTGCCGGCGTTCCTGGAACAGGCACTGGGGCGTTTCCGGCAGATCTATGCGGGGGAGGATCCGATCGAGTTCAACGAGGATTTCCTCTACCAGGCCTATCTCGCCACCGAAACCCGCGAGCAGGACATCGCCGCCATCATCGGCCTGGCCTTCCGCCTGTGGCTGGCTAACATGAACTTCGCCGCCGACCTGCTCAGTAACAGCGGCGTGATCGTGCCGGTGGCACGCGAACCCGGCACCTTCACCAGTCTCGACACCTATCTGGTGCGCTCCTTCGGCATGTCTTTCGCCGACTACATCGACGAGCTGCTGCTGCCCTACTACAACAAGGACGGACGACAGCTCACGCGCGATGCGCTGATCCGCGAAGGCCGGCTTGCGCGCATCCAGCCCTACCTGAAGCGCGCCGAGCACATGGGCGTGATCACGAGCGCGGACGAGATCATTCTCGATCCCGGGGAAGTCGACTTCCTGCGCCGGACCTTCGGCGAGCGTGCCACGATCTTTCCCCACGGCGGGCACATGGGCAATCTCGCGCATCGCGACGTGATCGGTGCCATCCGGGAGTTCTTTCGGCCATGATCTGGCATCGGCAAGGCGGGATGAATCCCGCCCTACTCGGCATTTGCCTCGCGGTGCTAATGGCCGGCTGCGCCGGCACGCCGCCGCCTCCGCCCAGCGTGGATCCGGAAACGCCAGTTGCACGCGATGCCGATCAGACCACCGCCAATCCGCTCGCCATCTACGATCCGCTGGAACCGTTCAACCAGCGTGTCTACCGTTTCAACGCCCTGGCCGACCGCTATGTGCTGCTGCCGGCGCTGGACGTCTACCGCACGGTGGCGCCGCCCCCGGCACGCCAGGGCATCTCCAACTTCTTCGACAACATCGGCGAGATCGTCACCTTTGCCAACACGCTGTTGCAGGGCAAGGGCCACGACGCGGCAGTGACAGTGGGCCGATTCCTGGTCAATTCCACGCTGGGGGTGGCGGGCCTGATGGACCCGGCCACCGACCTTGGCCTGGCGCGCCGCGACGAGGACTTCGGTCAGACGCTGGGCGCCTGGGGCATGGGGCCGGGCCCCTATCTGGTGCTGCCGCTGCTGGGGCCGTCCACCCTGCGCGACACCGGCGGGCTGGCGGCGGATTTCGGCATCGAGTTCGCCATCGATCCGTTGCTGCTATCCGGCAACCCGGCCCGGCGCGTCGCCTACTGGACGGCCTATGCACTCGATACCCGCGAGCGACAGGATTTCCGCTACTACCAGACCGGCTCGCCCTTCGAATACACCCTGGTGCGGCTGATCTACGTGAATTTCCGGGCCCTGCAGATCGAGCGCTGATTCCCGGGGCTGCAGGACCCCTGTGGCATAATCGGCGGTTGATCCGGCCCCGAAAAATGCCCTGCATGTCCCGCAAGATACTGGTCACCAGCGCCCTGCCTTATGCCAACGGCGCCATTCATCTCGGCCACCTGGTGGAGTACATCCAGACCGACATCTGGGTGCGCTTCCAGCGGCTGCGCGGTCACGACTGCGTTTACGTGTGCGCCGACGACGCCCACGGCACGCCGATCATGCTGGCGGCCCGCAAGGAGGGCATCGAGCCGGAGGCCCTGATCGAGCGCTTCGCCGCCGAACACAAGGCCGACTTCGACGCCTTTCTGGTGTCGTTCGACAACTATCACTCCACCCACTCGCCCGAAAACCGCACGCTGGCCGCGGACATCTACGAACGCCTGAACGCCGCCGGCCACATCGCCCGGCGCACTATCTCGCAGGCGTTCGACCCGGACAAGCAGATGTTCCTGCCGGACCGTTTCATCCGAGGCGAATGCCCGCGCTGCGGGGCGGCCGACCAGTATGGTGATTCCTGCGAATCCTGCGGCGCCACCTACCAGCCCACCGACCTCAAGAACCCGGTGTCGGCGCTGTCCGGGGTCACGCCGGTGGAGAAGGATTCCGAACACTACTTCTTCCAGCTCGGCGACTTCGAAACCTTCCTGCGCGAGTGGACCGCCGGCGGCCATCTGCAGGAGGCCACGCAGCGCAAGCTGGGCGAATGGTTCGAGGCCGGCCTGAAGGACTGGGACATCTCCCGCGACGCCCCCTATTTCGGTTTCCGGATTCCCGGCACCGAGGACAAGTACTTCTACGTCTGGCTGGACGCGCCGATCGGCTACATGGCCAGCCTGAAGAATCTGTGCGAGCGCACCGGCCGCGATTTCGACGGCTACTGGACGCCGGACTCCGACGCCGAGGTGTACCACTTCATCGGCAAGGACATCGTCTACTTCCACGCCCTGTTCTGGCCGGCCATGCTGCACGGGGCCGGCTTTCGCACCCCGGACGGCGTGTTTGCCCACGGCTTTCTCACCGTCAACGGCGAGAAGATGTCCAAGTCGCGCGGCACCTTCATCCGGGCCCGCACCTACATCGATCACCTGCCGGCGGAATACCTGCGCTACTACTTCGCCGCCAAGCTGGGCGCCGGAGTGGAGGACCTGGACCTCAACCTGGAGGACTTCGTCGCCCGGGTGAATTCGGACCTGGTGGGCAAGTACGTCAATATCGCCAGCCGCTGTGCCGGGTTCATCAACAAGCGCTTCGGCGGGGAACTGGGCGATTCGCTCGACCGGCCGGACCTGTGCCGGCAGTTCGCCGACGCCGCCGACGACATCGCCGAGCTCTACGAAACCCGCCAGTTCGCCCAGGCCATGCGGCGCATCATGGCCCTGGCCGACGACGCCAATGCCTACGTGAACGAGCGCCAGCCCTGGATCATCGCCAAGGAAGACGGCCGCGAGGCCGAGCTGCAGGCCATCTGCGCCAGCGCGCTGACCGCCTTCGCCCAGCTCACCGTGTTCCTCAAGCCGGTGCTACCGGCCACGGCCGCCGCCGCGGAGGCCTTCCTGGGCGTGGACGAGCTGAACTGGGACGACGCCGGCCGCGATCTCGCCGGGCGGCAGATCAACGCCTTCCGTCCGCTGCTCACCCGCGTGGACACCGACGCCGTCGATGCCATGCTCGCCGCCAGCAAGGAAGACCTGGCCGCAACCGTCCCGAACAAGGAACAACAAGCCGCCATGGACGACAACACCATCCAGATCGACGACTTCAGCAAGGTTGACCTGCGCGCCGCCCGGGTGGCCCGCGCGGAACACGTGGAAGGCGCCGACAAGCTGCTGCGCCTGACCCTGGACGTCGGCGAGCTGGGCGAACGCCAGGTGTTCGCCGGCATAAAGGCCGCCTACGCGCCCGAAACGCTGGAAGACCGCCTGGTGGTGATGGTGGCCAACCTCGCCCCGCGCAAGATGCGCTTCGGCGTATCCGAAGGCATGGTGCTGGCCGCCGGCGGGGACGATGGCGGACCCTTCCTGCTGTCGCCGGACAGCGGGGCGACGCCGGGGATGAAGATCAAGTAACGCCCGCAAATTCGGACGCCAGAGTCACCACTTCTTCGACCCGGTGCGGCGCCGTTGACCATGGCTCATACTTACTTACAATGTATGTATGATCGAGTTCGAATGGGACGCAGAGAAGGCGGATGCGAATCGACGCAAGCACCGTGTGTCATTCGAAGAAGCGCGTTCCCTCTTCTATGACGAATTTGCCGATCTTTTCGGAGACCCGGCACACAGCACCGCCGAACACCGTTTCATCATGCTCGGCGCCAGTGACCGTCTGCGAATTCTGGTCGTCTGCCACTGTGAACGACTCGATGGAAACGTCATAAGGATCATATCGGCGCGCAAGGCCACGGCCAGGGAGCGCCGTCAGTACCGAGGTCCGTTGCCATGAAGCAGGAATATGATTTCGCGAACATGCCGCGCCGGAAAAACCCGTACGCGCCGAAGTTGAAGCGGCAGGTCACGATCCGCATGCGCGAAGACGTGATCGACTACTTCAAGTCTATGGCCGAGGACACCGGCATTCCCTATCAAAGCCTGATCAATCTCTATCTAAGGGATTGTGCAGCCAGCGGCCGCAAGCCAGACCTTTCCTGGAAGTAACCTGCTGTCGCGACGAGCTGACACCATGCCATCCGCTTCGGCCAACGCAATCGACGCCCTGCTGCCCCAGACCCAGTGCACCCGCTGCGGCTACGACGGCTGTCGGCCGTACGCGGAAGCCATCGCCAGCGGGGAGGCCGACATCAACCGCTGCCCGCCCGGCGGCGAAACAACCATGCGGCAACTGGCCGCCCTAACCGGCAACCGGGAAAAGCCGATCGACCCGGAATGCGGCGAGGTGTCGCAGCCGATGGTGGCTTTCATCCGCGAGGACGAATGCATCGGTTGCACCAAGTGTATCCAGGTCTGTCCGGTGGACGCGATTGTCGGCGCCCCCAAGCTCATGCATACCGTCATTGCCGACGAATGCACCGGCTGCGAGCTTTGCGTGCCCGCCTGCCCGGTGGACTGCATCGACATGCCGACCGCCGCCGAAGGCGAGGGCCAGGTCCACTGGCCGCCCGAAACCGCGGATGACGAGGACCGAGCCGCCCGGGCACGGCAACGCTTCGACGCCCGCAGCCAGCGGCTGGCCCGCCTGAAGGCGGAACGCGCCGAACGCCGCGCCCGGCGCCGGCGCGTACGCGGTAACGACCAGGCCGCCAGCGACAACCGCCGGTCCGACATCGCCGCCGCTGTCGCCCGAGCGAAGGCCAAACGCAACCGGTAAATGGCAGAGACCGTAGGGCGGAATGAGTTCCGCCTGACGCCAGCTCCAGACAACGACGCCCACACCGTTGGCCGGATGAACGGCCCTACGACCATGGTGGCAAAACCGACCCTAGCCCGTATCCTCACCAGACCGTAGGGCGGCATTCATGCCGCCTCACGCCCGGAACAATCAATCGCACACCAGACACAGCCATTGCATGAACCAGACCAAGCGCGAGGAAATCTTCCGCCGACTGCAGGCCGCCAACCCGGCCCCCACCACCGAGCTGAACTACAACAGCCCGTTCGAACTGCTGATCGCCGTGATCCTTTCCGCCCAGGCCACGGACGTCGGCGTCAACAAGGCCACCGCCCGGCTGTTTCCGGTCGCAAACACGCCGGAAGCGATCCTTACGCTGGGCGAGGACGGCCTCAAGAGTTACATCAAGACGATCGGCCTCTACAACAGCAAGGCCAACAACATCCTCAAGACCTGCCGGGCCCTGATAGAACAGCATGACGGCGAGGTCCCGCGTGACCGCAAGGCCCTCGAAGCCCTGCCCGGGGTCGGCCGCAAGACCGCTAACGTGGTGCTCAATACGGCGTTTGGCGAACCAACGATCGCCGTGGATACCCACATCTACCGCGTGTCCAACCGCACCCGGCTGGCCCCCGGCAAGACTGTACGCGCCGTCGAAGACAAGCTGACCAGGGTGGTGCCGAAGGCCTACCAGCGCGATGCTCACCACTGGCTTATCCTTCACGGGCGCTACGTATGCCGGGCGCGGAAACCGCTCTGCGATGCATGCGTAATAGAGGACCTATGCGATTATCTATCGAAGACTTCTAGTTAATACCATGAGACCGATCGGACTTGCCGCAAGAACTCAGTAACAACTGTTGCCGTAACGCGTTTCATCATGCGATTTTTCGCTTGCATGCACAGACAGGTTGTCTGCGGATGAATCCAACCACTTTGAAAAACGATCTGAACGCCGATAACCAAGATCGCCATGTCAATCACTCATAACCTAGCCGGCACCAAGGCGAAATCATGCACAACAATACTTTCTTGCTGATTATCGGCACGGTTCTGCTGACAGCATGCGGTGGTCAACCCGATGAGTCCGCGTCATCAGAGACCCCTTCGGTCGATCGAAAGATTTATATCGATGCTGAAACCGGTGAGCGGCTCCCGGGGCCGCTGTCATCTGAGACGCCAACACCTGCCAACCAGAGCACCAGCCGCCATCGTGAGCCGAATGTCGTCGAGCGCGACGATGGCTCGAAAATAATCATCCATAAACCGGATGATTGGCCGCAACTCAAGGCGCACAAAAAGTCCGAAGGCGGTCTTTCAATTGAACATGCGACGGGGAGTGAATAGTGAATCGACTCCGGCTTTTGCGCCGTCTCATATTAGCCATGGCTCTGGTCAGCATAAATCTCGCTGCCTCGGCAGCGACGATTACTGTCATCAACGACGATCCCCCCGGGGTTGGTCTCAATGACACCACATCGCGCAATCCCGTGGGTGGAAACCCGGGGCAAACGTTGGGGGAACAACGGCTGTTCGCCTTCGAGTTTGCCGCTGGATTGCTTGGCAATAAAATTGCCAGCGACGTCGAGATACTCGTCGAGGCGAGTCTTGGCCCGCTCGCCTGCAACAGCAACAGCGCGACTCTGGGACGCGCCGGCCCGAGGATATCGGTCGCCGATTTCGGTTCGGGCCAGCCTGACACGTTTTACGCCATTGCTCTGGCCAATGCCCTCGCCGGTGAAGACCTGCAGCCCGCAGGCACAACTCCGGAAACCGATATCGGCGCAGAATTCAATGGCAATATCGATAACAACAACAACTGCCTTCAAGGTATCAGCTGGTATTACGGCGTCGATGGCAATGCGCCGTCCAATACAGTCGATTTCCCGGCAAGCGTCACGCACGAGCTGATCCACGGTCTTGGCTTTGTGTCCTTTGTTAATACAACGACCGGCAGCTTTCCCAGCGATATACCCACAGCGTTCGATCGCTTCGTTTTCGATCTCGACGTCGGCCAGTTCTGGCCCGCGCTGACCAACGCTGAACGTCTCGAATCGGTTACCAATGATGGCGACGTCGTGTTCGATGGCCCACTGACTACGACGAATGGTGCGCCCTCGCTGACGAATGGGGTCAATGACGGGAGGGTGCAGATATTCGCGCCATCCCCGGTGCAGGGCGGCTCTTCCATTGCTCACTGGGATAGTGATCTGCTTCCGAATGCGCTAATGGAGCCCGCCGACACGGGTGACATCGATATCAACGACGGTATCGGCCTGGCTGCGTGCCTGCTAAGCGATATCGGCTGGAACTTGATCGGTAATACCAACTGCCCGGATATCAGCAATTCCAACGCATTACCTGTGCTGACTGTATCTCCGTCACCCGTGGATTTCGGGATTGTCGAAACCGGCATGACCGAGCTTGCCACCGTCACTATCAGCAACGGTGGAACGGCAAGTCTGACGATCACGAACATCGTCGCCCCCGGCGATCCATTCGCCATCACAGCACAAGAATGTAGCGAAGGCGGGACCATTACACCGGGCGAGGCCTGTGACATCACAGTCGAATTCTCGCCGACCAGCACCGGCAGCTTCAGCGACAGCCTGAACATCGCCAGTGATGGCGGCAATGAAAGCATTGCGCTCACGGGTGACAGCACTCCCGAGCAAGCGCCGGTAATCGTCATAGACCCCGCGAGTGTTGAATTCGGTTCGATCACGACTGGCGATAGTGCACAACAGTCGGTCACGGTTCGAAATAGCGGCAACGCTGACCTGATCCTCGGCGCGCTCAGCACACCGAGTACGCCGTTCACGAAACTCGCCAGCGGCGATAACTGCTCTAACAATACGCTCGAACCAGCGGCACAATGCATGTTCATCCTGCGCTTCGCACCGCCGCGCGCTGGTAATTTCAGCGGCAGAATCACCGTAGCGTCGAACGACGGCGATATCGCCGTACCCCTGTCCGGTAGCGGGCAGTCGTCTGCCATGCCTGCCATCGAAGTTACGCCCGCAGCAATTGATTTCGGCAATATCGGCGTGGGAAGCAATGACAGTCGGGGCATCGATGTTCGAAACGCCGGAAGTGCGGCCCTTCAGATAAGCACCATTGATACACCGACTGCACCATTTGCAGTCACGCAGCAGAACTGCGTAGACCGTACGCTCGCACCGGGCGGTAATTGCAGGGTTACGGTGCGTTTTACGCCCACGACTACCGGGAACGCAATGCAAAGCCTCGGCATCGTTTCAGACGACGCGGTAAATCCGAATGTGGTCGTATCGCTGGCAGGAAATGGCGTAATCGATAGCGATGCCGACGGCGTCGCCGACACCATCGAAGACAACGCCCCGAACGACGGTGACGGTAACGACGACGGCATACCCGACAGCAACCAGGCCACTGTCACCTCCCTGCCTGGCGCACGTGACGATTATGTAACCCTGGAAACCGACGCAGGCGTCTTCGCCAACGTCCGCGCCGAAGAAGCCCCCAGCCGAGTCGAACTACCCGATAATATAACGTTCGACAACGGCTTCTTCGCCTTCGATATCACCGGACTGACACCGGGCGCCAGTGCGACCGTAATCCTGCTCCTGCCCCGCCCGGCGAATGCTTATTACAAATATCCGGCCGACGACATGGGCAGTACGCCGGCCGTGCGTTTCGACTTCGACGAGACCTCCAACACCGGCGCACGAGTCGATGCCAACCGTGTCTTGCTGCACCTGCGGGATGGGGGTCGGGGCGATGCCGATGTGGCCGTTAACGGCGTCATCACCGACCCCGGTGGACCAGGCTTCAATATCGAGAAAGAGGATGACGCCGCCGGAAGCGGCGGAGGCGGGGGATGCACTATGGGCCCATCGTCGCGACAGCGCTTCGACCCAACCTTTTTGGTTTTGTTACTGCTTGCAACCACACTCCTAGGAATGAGGCGAAGCCACTTGTCGGTGTAGCCCGTCTTGCTACCAAATGGTTCTTCCCGGCGCGCACCCCAAGGCGTGGAGCTCTATTTGCCCTAACCTGCCTGCTGGTTCAGTCCCGGCATGAGATGCCAAGCGTTCCAGCATATCCCGGCAACAGCGTCTTCGGAGCCCTCCACGTCGGCCGCGAAGTCGCGAAGGCCGAACATAAACCGGGAGTCCCCGCTGAGTCTCGATCAAAGTCGTTGCAAGGGCTACGTACGGCGCGCAACGTCCCGGTCCATCGAAGCCCTGTATAGCCGCCGCCCGGCACGCCTCCGGAGTGGCACGCATGACCGCCCGGAGTATCCCGGA
>NZ_JAVRHY010000013.1:0-81432 GCF_031846305.1 Spectribacter acetivorans | reverse complement strand
GCCCACCGGGGTCAGCTCACCGCCCAGCTTGGATGCCTCGCTTTCGGGGACCTTGGCGAAGGCAGTGGCGCCATGGAGACAGAACCCCGCGGCGGTCATCAACGTGATGGTCTGGATCAAACGGTTCATGGTTCTTTCCTGTGTCGAGGGCGGCCGCTTGCCCCGGTCTGCACGGGGTAATCGGCCGCGAACTTGAATCATGGACCCGGCAATTCGCCGGGACGCTAGAGCGGCGCGAAGTCCGGCTTTTCCCGCACCGCGCAGTCGGGGCAGGCCCAGTCCTCCGGAATATCCGCCCAGGCGGTGCCGGCCGGAAAACCCTCATCCGGGCAGCCGACGGCCTCGTCGTAGACGTAACCACAGTCGGTGCAACGGTACTGGCCAGCGTCCGATCGCGTCGGCGGTGCCGGCGTCTGGTGAGCATCCGGATAGGGGTCGGGATGGCCGGTATCCAGATCGGCATCCTGCCAGCGGGCAATCAATGCCTCCCGCTTGCGCGGCTGCAGGTTCGCCTTCGAGACATCGCCGTCGTAGTGTTTGGCCACCAGCGGATCGATCTGGCGGAACCACAGCGGGGTGATATAGGCCAGCACGATCATCGATGCATACCCCGACGGCAGCTGCGGCGACTCGTCGAAGTGGCGCAGCGACTGGTAGCGCCGGGTGGGATTGGCGTGATGATCGGCGTGCCGCTGCAACTGGTACAGAAACAGATTGGTGACCACGTTGTTGCTGTTCCAGGAATGCGACGGATTGCAGCGCTCGTAGCGGCCGGTCTTTTCGTCCTTCTGCCGCAGCAGGCCGTAGTGCTCGATGTAGTTGACCACTTCCAGCAGCGACGCGCCCACGAATGCCTGGACCAACAGGAACGGCAGCACCGCCCAGCCCAGCCAGACGGTCAGGCCGCCGAACAGGACTGCGGTCATGCCCCAGGCCTGCAGATTGTCGTTTTCCGGGCTCCAGACGCTCTTGCCCTGGCGGCCGAGACGTTCCTTCTCGATGCCCCAGGCCGAGCGGACACTGCCGATCATGGTTCGCGGCAGGAATTCCCAGAAGGTTTCGCCCATGCGGGAACTGGCCGGATCCTCCGGCGTGGCCACATGGCGGTGGTGGCCCTTGTTGTGCTCGACGAAGAAATGCCCGTAGGCCACCGGCGCCAGCGTCAGCTTGGCCAGCCAGCGCTCCAGCGACGCCTTCTTGTGACCCAGCTCATGCGCCGTGTTGATGCCCACGCCGTTGACGATGCCGGCGGTGAAGATCAGGCCCAGGATTTCCCACCAGGCCATGGGCTGGGTGGCCAGCAGCCAGGCGCCCAGGATGGTGGTCAGATACTGGGTGGGAATGTAACCGTAGACGATGGCGCGGTAGTAGCGATCCTGCTCCAGGTCCACCACAACCGCCTCGGGCGGATTGTTGCGATCCACCCCGATCAGCAGATCGAGCACGGGGATCAGGCCGTAGAAGAACAGCGGCATGCCCCACAGCAGCAGCCCCGACTGGCTGGCGTAGAAGGCCACCAGAAAGGCCACGCCCAGCGCCGGCAACAGCGGGCTTAGCAGCCAGAGCACGCGCTTGCCATCGGTCCACTCGACGGGATTGCTCCCGTCCATGCTTCGTACCGTCATGGTCATCCTCTTCTCCGCAACATTCGGAATCTATGGAGACTCCGTTGACGATATGTTGCCCCTGCTCGACCGCTCGCGCTGGTTATTTTTTGACAACCACCTGTCATTTTCAGACACTGACGTCGTGGGTTTTACCGGGAGCGTCCATGTCGACGGAACGGCAGGTGCCGGCGAGATACTACGCACGGCTGATGGAAGTCGTCCGCGCGATGGATATCGATACCGATGCGCTGATCGCGGACAGCGGCATTGCCGCGGACGCGCTGGCCGAGCCGGAAGGCACAATCAGCCTGGCGCAGATCGAGAATCTGCTCGCGGCGACTCAAGCCGCCACGGGGCGTAGTGATCTCGGGCTGGCGCTGGCGGCCGCGCTGAAGCTGACCTCCCACAGCGCCGTCAGCTACGGAATCCTGAGCAGCCCCACGGCCGGCTACGCCCTGGGCCTGGTGGCCCGTTTCTTCAGCCTGATCCTGCCAACCTTCCGGGTGCGCTACGGCTGCCGCGACAACACCATGCGCCTGACGCTGACGCCCGCGGCCGGCATGTCGCACGCCTGCTTCGCCTTTCATCTGGAACTGATCGTGGCCTGCGTCCACCGAGAGCTTCACGACCTCATCGCCGGCGACATGCCGCCCTACGACGTGCATTTCTCGATCGAGACCCCGCCGCATGTCGCCCGGTATGACTCACTGCGGGAGATGCGCACGCATTTCGGCGTCATGGGCCAGCCGGGCGCCGACATGATCTGGCCAAGAGACCTCGCGTCCCGGCCGCTGGCAATGTCGGACCCGACCGCGCTGCGAATGGCCGAGAGCCGCTGCGCCGAGATGCTGGAACGGGCGCGGGTCAGCGAGGGCGTCGCCGCGTGGGTCGGCATGATGCTGCGAGAGGCCCACGGCCCGCCGCCGGGGCATTGCGAGCTGGCTGCCGCGCTCAATATCTCCAGCCGCACGCTGGACCGCTATCTGCAGAAGGAAGGCACGTCGTTTCGCGAACTGAGCAAGCAGGCACGCAAGGACCGCGCCGGCGACCTGCTGTCACAGGACCGGCTGTCGGTCACGGAGATCGCCATGGAACTGGGCTATGCCGATGCCGCCAACTTTTCCCGGGCCTTCCGGCGCGACACCGGTCTGACGCCGAGCCAATGGCGGCAGCAGCCACCCGCCGCGCCCAACTAGGCTACTCGAACGTTCGCGCCAGATTCAGTAGATAGGTGGCATCCAGATCCTCGACGCCCGGCTCGGGGTTGTTGTTGTACTGATGGCGATACTGGGCCGCCAGCGACCACAGGGATGACCCCCCGAGCGGCGCTTCCAGCGCCAGCGTCGAGTCCACCCGGAAATTGTCCGCCGGCGAATCACTGACCTGCGGGATCACGGTCAGATTGTGGGTGAACTGGAACCAATCGGATACATCCAGCAGATAGTCGTAGCCAAGCGTCAGGACCGCCTCGCTTTCGTCCTGACCCGTATTGCGGGCAATGTACTCGTAACCCAGACCCATGCGGCCCTTGAGCTGGTGTCCCGGACGTTCCAGGAAGAAATAGCCCGGGCCGAGCGTGGTAGTGGAACGGAAGTCGATGTTCTCGAAATCGTCACGCTCTGCCTCGGTCTGGGCGAACACGAAGAAACGTTCCGAGAAATCCCGTTCCAGCCTTACCGTGCCGATCTTCTCGTCGGCCGATTCCACACCATCCTGCTGCGCCTTGTTCACCAGCAGGTTCAGGAACAGCCGATCATCCTCGGCTTCGCGCTTGGCGCGCGCGCCGAAATTGAGGCTACGGCTTTCCGAATTACCCGACGTACCGCCGAGGCCGACCAGCAACTGCCCGGACCAGAGGTTCGCCCGCCGTTCGCGCAGTTCCGCCAGGCGCACCTCGGCGGGTGACGGCTCGCCGGCACCGCGTAACGCGCTCAGACGCGAGAGTTCGAAGGTAGTGGTGCCAAACGCGGAATCGGCGATGCGTTGCCCTTCGCCGGGCACGAAGGCCAGCCGCCCCTCCACCTCGTCACCTTCCTCGGTGGTGATGACCATCGGTTCATCGGTGGCAAGCCCGTCGATGGCGTCCCGCTCCACGGTCAGCGTGCCGGCGAAGCTGGTCTCGATCTCCAGCGCCTCGCCATCCAGCGAGATAATCTCGCCCTTGATGACGCTTTCGTCCGCCAGATAAACCGCATCGGCAAGCAGGGTGGTCGGGGCCAGCACCAGAATCAGCGCCAGCGCGTTTTGTAACGCTTTGATCATGATAAACATTTGGGCATCAAATCGATGCAGTGAGTCTACCAGAGATACGCTGCCCATCAGCCGGCGAAGGCGTCGCCCACGAAAAAGCCGGCTCGAAAGCCGGCTTCAGTTAGGCATCGATCTGCGGGCCCGGATCAGGCCTCGGCCGTTTCCTGTCCGCCCTCGTCTTCCATGGCAACCGGCCGGTCGACCAGTTCCACATAGGCCATCGGGGCGTTGTCGCCGGCGCGATAACCACACTTGAGAATCCGCAGATAGCCGCCCGGGCGTTCGGCATAACGCTGGCCCAGCTCGGTGAACAGCTTGCCTACCGCTTCCTTGTCCCGCAGGCGCGAGAACGCAAGGCGGCGATTGGCGACCGAATCAGTCTTGCTCAGGGTGATCAGCGGTTCCGCCACCTGGCGCAGGGCCTTGGCGCGCGGCACGGTGGTCTTTATGAGTTCGTTCTTGAACAGCGATGCGGACATGTTCCGCATCATGGCCCGGCGATGATCCGACGGTCGCCCGAGATTGCTGCCGCTTTTGCGATGACGCATGACTTAATTTCTCCTGTGCCGACGCGGAGGCATTCAGCCCGCGTTGGCCGTTTCCAGTTCCGCCGGCGGCCAGTCTTCGAGGCTCATGCCGAGCTTGAGACCGTGCTCGCTGAGCACTTCGCTGATTTCGGTCAGCGACTTCTTGCCGAGATTCGGCGTCTTCATGAGTTCGTTCTCGCTGCGCTGGACCAGATCACCCACATAGTGGATGTTCTCGGCCTTGAGGCAGTTGGTCGAACGAACCGTGAGGTCCAGCTCGTCGATGGCCTTCAGCAGGATCGGGTTGACGCCGCTTTCCTTGCTGGCAGCCGCCGCCACCGGCTTGGCTTCGAGATCCACGAATACCGACAGCTGATCGTAGAGCGTACCCGCAGCGAAACGGATCGCCTCGGTCGGCTCGACGCTGCCGTTGGTCTCGATGTCCAGCACCAGCTTGTCGAGGTCCGTACGCTGTTCGACACGCGCACGCTCCACCGTGTAGCTGACCCGCCGGATCGGCGAAAAGGACGCGTCCAGACGCAGGGCGCCGATTTCAGTGGCCCCGGTATCGTCGTCACCCGGTTCCGCCTTGCTCTGGGCAGGCTCGTAACCGCGGCCGCGGCGCACCTTGAGACTCATCTGCAGAGAACCGCTGGTGAGGTTGGCAATCACCAGATCCGGATTGATGATCTCGACATCGTGATCGGTGGTGATGTCGCCGGCCAGCACCGGGCCCGGGCCCTTCTTGTTCAGATGCAGTTCGGCTTCTTCACGACTGTGCATGCGCACTGCCACGTTCTTGAGGTTGAGCAGGACGTCGATGACGTCTTCCTGCATGCCCTCGACCGTGGTGTACTCGTGCAGCACGCCGTCGATGCTGACTTCGGTAATGGCGGCGCCCGGAATGGACGACAACAGAATCCGGCGCAGGGCGTTGCCCAGCGTATGACCGTAGCCGCGCTCGAGCGGCTCGAGGGCCACGCGGGACCGTCGGTCGCTGATCTGCTCGACCTCGACCAGGCGCGGCTTGAGCAATTGTGTGGATGCAGGCTGCATTCGCAATCCTCTCAACAAGGCGTTGACTGAAGGTTCAAAGGTCGGCGGCTTACTTGGAGTAGAGCTCGACCACCAGATTTTCGTTGATTTCCTGAAGAATCTGGTCGCGATCGGGCACCGTCTTGAACGTCCCGGTCAGCTTCTTCTCGTCAACATCGACCCAGTCGCTGATGCCGAGCTGGCTGGCAACTTCGATGGCCGCGTGAATGCGGGTCTGCTGCTTGGCCTTTTCGCGCACCTCGATTTCATCACCTTCCTTGACCTGATAGGAGGGGATGTTGACCGGGTAGCCGTTGACCGCAATCAACCGATGGCTGACCAGCTGGCGCGCCTCGGCACGGGTGCTGGCAAAACCCATGCGGTACACCACGTTATCCAGTCGCCGCTCCAGCAACTGCAACAGCAGCGTGCCGGTAGCGCCCTTCTGCTGGGCCGCCTTCTTGTAGTAGTTACGGAACTGCCGCTCGAGCACGCCGTACATGTGCCGCAGCTTCTGCTTTTCCCGCAGCTGCAGCGCGTAATCCGACAGCCGCTGGCGCCGTTGCCCGCCGCCACCGCGCGCACCGGGTGGGGAATCGAGCTTGCACTTGCCTTCCAGCGAACGACCCCGTCCCTTGAGGAACAGGTCCGTGCCGGCGCGGCGCGACAGCTTGCACTTGGGACCGATGAACTTGGCCATATTCGTTGAATCCTCTAGACGCGGCGCTTTTTCGCCGGGCGACAGCCGTTGTGCGGAATGGGGGTCACGTCGATGATGCTGGTGACCTTGAAGCCGGCGCCGTTGAGCGAACGAACCGCGGCTTCACGACCCGGACCGGGTCCCTTCACGCGCACTTCGAGATTCTTCACGCCGTAGTCCGCAGCACCCTGACCGGCCTTTTCGGCCGCCACCTGGGCAGCGAACGGCGTGCTCTTGCGCGAGCCCTTGAAACCGCTGCCGCCGGCAGTGGCCCAAGCCAGCACATTGCCCTGCCGGTCCGAAATGGTGATGATGGTGTTGTTGAAGGTCGCGTGAATATGCGCAATACCTTCGGCCACGTTGCGCTTGGCCCTGGCCTTGCGCGCCCGCGTGCTCGTTCCCGTGCTCTCTGTCGCCATAGTCGTATTAATGCCCGTGATCTGACCCGGAGGCCGGAATTACCCTCTCGTCGCGACTAGCGACGGATGGGACGACGCGGCCCCTTGCGGGTGCGTGCGTTGGTCTGCGTCTGCTGGCCGCGTACCGGCAATCCGCGCCGATGACGGATACCGCGATAGCAACCCAGGTCCATCAGGCGCTTGATGTTCATCGACACCTCGCGCCGGAGGTCGCCCTCGATGGTGTACTGACCCACGGCGGCGCGAAGCTGCTCGACCTCGCCTTCGGTGAGGTCCTTGATCTTCGTATCGGTGCCGACCTGCGCGGTCTCACAGATGAGTTTCGCCCGCGTGGGGCCGACACCGTAGAGCGACGTAAGCGCCACTACCGCGTGCTTGTTGATCGGGAGATTGACTCCAGCAATTCGCGCCATTGAAGGACCTTCGCTAACCGTTGATCAAAGGCATTGGCCGCGGCCGCGGGCGGAACCTCGCGGGACCCCCGGGAAAGCCGGCCAATGTACCGTTTCTCGGCAGATAATTCAACCCTGCCGCTGCTTGTGGCGCGGATCGGTGGCACAGATGACCATGACCACGCCGTTGCGCCGGACAATCTTGCAATTGCGGCAGATTTTCTTGACCGATGCCCTGACTTTCATAGTTCGTCACCTAAAAACGTTGATCCGCGAGGGGCGCGAAGGGGAACGCGTTGCCCGGCTCGCGCCGAATCAGCCTCGCAATGCGCCTTGCGTCCGTCGCCGCTCGCTCCAATTCAGCGCAACATCCCCGCGCCGCCGTGGCCCTTGAGGTTGGCCTTCTTCAGCAGACCCTCGTACTGATGCGACATCAGGTGTGCCTGCAGCTGCGACATGAAGTCCATGACCACTACCACGATGATCAACAGCGAGGTGCCACCGAAGTAGAACGGCACGTTCCACTGCAGAATCAGGAACTCCGGCAACAGGCAGACCGCCGTGATATAGGCCGCGCCGGCCACCGTCAGCCGCGTCAGCACGGTGTCGATGTAGTTGGCCGTCTGCACACCGGGACGTACACCGGGAATGAACGCACCGGAGCGCTTGAGGTTGTCGGCGGTTTCGCGCGAATCGAACACCAGTGCCGTGTAGAAAAAGCAGAAGAAGATGATCATCAGCGAGTACAGCAGCACGTACAGCGGCTGCCCCGGCGAAATCGCGTTGGCCACCCAGTTGCCGATGGTGCCGCCCTCGCCCAGGAAGCGGACGATGGTGGCGGGAAACAGGATGATGCTGGAGGCAAAAATCGGCGGAATCACACCCGCCATATTCAGCTTCAGCGGCAGATGCTGGGTCTGGGACCCGTACATCTTGCGCCCGCGTTGTCGCTGGGCGTGATGCACCGGAATCCGCCGCTGGGCGCGTTCCATGAACACCACGAAGCCCAGCACCGCCAGTGCGCCGATGAACAGGACGACCGCGGTGAGCGCATTGAGCTCGCCGGTGCGCACCAGATCCATGGTGCCGCCTATCGCCGATGGCAGCCCCGACACGATACTGGCGAAAATCAGGATCGAGATGCCGTTACCGATACCCCGCTCGGTGACCTGCTCGCCCAGCCACATAAGGAACAGGGCGCCGGTGGTCAGGCAGATGGCGGTGGTGAAGATGAAGCTGTACTGGGTCACGCCGTCCAGGGCAATGCCCTGGTTCCACAGCGCGATACCGGTGCCGATCGACTGAAAACTCGCCAGACCCAGGGTGCCGTAGCGGGTGTACTGGGTTATCTGACGACGGCCGGCCTCGCCCTCCTTCTTCTTTTCCTTCAGCGAAGGCACCGTGGCCGTCATCAACTGCATGATGATGGAGGCCGAGATATAGGGCATCACGCCCAGCGCCAGAATCGACAGGCGCTCGAGCGCACCGCCGGTGAACATGACACCGAGATCCAGGATGGTGCCCGACTGGCGCTCGAACATCTGCGCCAGCTGCGCCGGATCGATGCCCGGCACCGGAATGAACGAACCGATGCGGAATACGATCAGCGCGCCCAGCAGGAACAGCAGACGCTGCCGCACCTCGGTGAGCTTTCCCGCATCCGGCATCATGCCGCCGCCCGTGTTTTTGGCGCCTCGTGCCACGTATTACCCCTCGACCTTGCCGCCGGCTTCCGCGATGGCCTTCGCCGCACCGGCGGAGGCACGAATACCCTGGAGCTCCACCGCAGCGGTGATCTGCCCGGAGGCGATCACCTTGGCCCGCTTGGCCTCGCGCGGCACGATGCCGGCGTCCTTGAGCGTAGCCAGATCGACTGTGCCGCTAAGCTTGTTCAGGGCGTCGAGACGGACCGCCACGGTCTGCTCGGTGACCGAACGGAAGCCACGCTTGGGCACGCGCCGCTGCAGCGGCATCTGACCGCCCTCGAAGCCGACCTTGTGATAACCACCGGAACGGGCCTTCTGGCCCTTGTGGCCACGACCGGCTGTCTTGCCGAGACCGGAACCCGGACCACGACCGACCCGCTTTTCCGCCTGCCGGGACCCTTCGCCCGGATGAAGATCGTTCAAACGCATGATCAGGCCTCCTCGACCGACAGCATGTAGGACACGCGGTTGATCATGCCCATATTCTCGGGCGTTGCCGCGACCGTCACCGTCTGGTGCATCCGACGCAGGCCCAGCCCGCGCACGCAGGCACGGTGCTTCTCCAGCCGACCGGCCGTGCTGCGCACCAGAGTGACATTGATTTGTTTCGCGCTATCGTTCGCCATGATGTCCTGCCTGTCCGGGATTACGCGGTGAGTTGTTCGACACTCAGGCCACGCTTGGCCGCAATGAACTGCGGGTCATGCATGTCCCGCAGACCATTGACCGTTGCCCGAACCACGTTGATGGGATTGCGCGAGCCATAGCTCTTGGCCAGCACGTTGCCGACGCCGGCAACTTCCAGCACCGCTCGCATCGCGCCACCGGCAATCACGCCGGTACCGTCGCTGGCCGGGCGCATGATGACCTTGCTGGAACCGTGCCAGCCGGTGGTCGCGTGCTGGATGGTACTGCCCTTGAGGCGTACATCCACCATGTTCTTGCGCGCGGCTTCCATGGCCTTCTGGATGGCCAGGGGCACCTCGCGGGCCTTGCCATAGCCGAAGCCGACCTTGCCGTCCCCGTTGCCGACCACGGTCAGCGCGGTGAAACCGAACTGGCGGCCACCCTTGACCACCTTGGCCACACGATTCACGGCGATGAGCTTCTCGAGAAGGTCGCCTTCCGTACGTTCAACCTGTGCCATGTTTGACTCTAGTGATTCGTGACTCTCGATCAGTGACCGGCCCGCCGCACACGGCAATCACGCCGCGATGCAGGGTCGGTCACCTTGCATTAAAACTGCAGACCACCCTCGCGGGCAGCGTCGGCCAGTGCCTTGACCCGCCCGTGATAGGCGAATCCCGACCGGTCGAACGACACCGACTCGATCCCGGCCGCCTTGGCCTTGTCGGCGATCGCACGGCCCACGGCCTTGGCCGCCTCGGTGTTTCCGGTAACGCCCAGCGACGCACGCAGATCCTTTTCCAGCGTGGAGGCCGACACCAGCGTGCGGTCGCCTGCCGGCGCAATGATCTGCGCGTAGATATGTCGCGGCGTCCGATTGACCACCAGGCGGTGCGCACCCTGCGCACGCATCTGCATGCGCGTGCGGCGGGCCCGGCGGAGTCGACTTACCTGTTTCTTGTGCATGATTGCGGTTTCCGTACCAAACGGTTGCAAATGGAGCGTCGGTATCGGCGCTACTTCTTCTTGGCTTCCTTGCGGATCACGCGCTCATCGGCGTAGCGCACACCCTTGCCCTTATAGGGTTCCGGCGGGCGGAAGGCGCGAATGTTGGCGGCAGCCTGACCGACGGCCTGCTTGTCCGCCCCCTTGACCAGGACTTCCGTCTGGCTCGGGGTTTCCACCGTGACGCCTTCCGGCACCTCGTACACGACCGGATGCGAAAAGCCCAGCGCCAGATTCAGATTCTTGCCCTGCGCCTGGGCACGATACCCCACGCCCACCAATTCAAGCTTGCGCTCGAAACCTTCCGACACGCCGTGGACCATATTGGCGACGATCGCCCGGACACTGCCGGCCATCGCCAGGTTGGTCACCCGGGCGGTGGATACCGCGCGCGCCTCCCCATCCTCGATTTCGAGGCTGGTATCGACGGGCAGGCGGAATTCGAGCACGCCGTTCTTGCCCTTGACCGACACGACCCCCCCGTCGAGCTTGACTTCGGTGCCGGACGGGATGTTGATCGGCGCCTTTGCGACTCTGGACATTGCTTACGTTGCCTCTGACTGGGGTTACGCGACCATGCAAAGCACTTCGCCACCGTGCCCGCCGTCGCGCGCCGCGCGATCGGTCATCACGCCCTGGGACGTGGACACAATGGCGATACCCAACCCGCCGACGATGCTCGGGAGATCATTCTTGCCCCGATAAATGCGCAGTCCGGGCTTGCTGATCCGCTCGATTCGTTCGATCACGGGCTGACCCTGGAAATACTTCAACCGAACCGTGAGCTGCGGTTTGCCGCCCACCTCGGTTTCCGCGAAATCCTGGATGTAGCCTTCGTCGCGGAGCACTTCGGCGATCGCTTTCTTGAGCTTCGATGCCGGCATGCTCACCTGGGTCTTCTCCGCTGTCTGCCCGTTACGAATCCGGGTCAGCATGTCGGAGATTGGGTCAGTCATACTCATATGTACCGATACCTATATTCGGTGATTCCGTGGCCCATGCGACCTGAGCCGCGGCGACCACAACACTGTTACCAACTGGACTTCACCAGACCGGGGATTTCCCCGTTCATGGCCGCTTCTCGAATCTTGTTCCGCGCCAGACCGAACTTGCGGTAGTAACCGCGCGGCCGGCCCGTGACCTGACAGCGATTGCGCATACGGGTGGGGCTGGCGTCGCGCGGCAACCGCTGCAACTCCTGCCCGGCCGCGAAGCGCTCTTCCGGCGGCAGATTGATGTCGACACAGCGCGCCTTGAGTTCGGCGCGCTTGGCCGCGTACTTCTTGACCATCTGGGCGCGCTTAACGTCGCGCGCCACCATGCTTTTCTTCGCCATAACGAACGGTTCCGTGGTTACTTGCGGAAGGGGAAGTTGAAGCCCTGGAGCAACGCCCGCCCCTCTTCGTCGTTTCGTGCGGTGGTGGTGATGATGATGTCCATGCCGCGAAGCACGTCCACCTTGTCGTATTCAATCTCGGGGAACACGATCTGTTCCTTCACACCCAGCGCGTAATTGCCGCGACCGTCGAACGCGCGCGGATTCAGACCGCGGAAGTCCCGGATCCGCGGCAGGGCCGCGTTGACCAGCCGGTCCAGGAATTCGTACATGCGCGAGCGCCGCAGGGTCACCTTGCAACCCACCGGCCAGCCTTCACGGATCTTGAAACCCGCTTCCGACTTGCGTGCCCGGGTCATCAGCGGCTTCTGGCCGGCAATCGCCGCCATATCCGCCATGGCATGGTCGATGACCTTGCGATCGGCGACCGCCTCACCCACACCCATGTTCAGCGTGATCTTGCTGACCCGCGGGACCGCCATGCGGCTGGTGTAGCTGAACTGCTCCATCAGCGCGGGCACGATCTGCTCGCGGTAATACTGGCGCAGCCGTGTTGTATCGATTTCTGTTTCACTCATTACCAGTTCCACGCCTTACGCGTCGACGACTTCGCCGTTGGACTTGAAATACCGAACCTTGCGGCGACTGCCACTGGCATCAACCCACTTGACGCCGATCCGATCACCCTTGCCCGTCTCGGGGTTGTAGAGCATGACGTTGGACTCGGCCAACGGCATCTCGCGTTCCTCGATACCCCCCTGCACACCGGCATTGGGGTCGGCCTTGACGTGCTTCTTGGCCAGATTGATGCCTTCGACAAGTACGCGACGATCATCGCGCACGCCCAGCACCGTACCCCGCCGGCCCTTGTCCTTGCCGGCGATCACGACCACCTGGTCGCCCTTGCGGATTCGCTTCAACGCCATGGTTAGAGCACCTCCGGTGCCAACGAGATGATGCGCATGAACTTCGCACGAAGTTCACGCGTCACCGGGCCGAAAATACGCGTGCCTACCGGTTCGTTCTGCGCGTTCAGCAGCACCGCCGCGTTGCGGTCGAAGCGGATGATCGAACCATCCGAACGCCGCACGCCACGCCGGGTACGAACGACCACGGCGTTGAGCACGTCACCCTTCTTCACGCGACCGCGCGGGATCGCGTCCTTGACGGTCACCTTGATGATGTCACCCACGCCGGCATAGCGACGATGCGAGCCGCCCAGCACCTTGATGCACTGGACCCGGCGCGCGCCGCTGTTGTCCGCCGCAAACAGTTGTGATTCTGTCTGGATCATTGTCCTGCCGCCTCCAGTTCACCAGCGCGCTCGACCACACGAACCAGGCGCCAGGCCTTGCGCCGCGAAATCGGGCGGCACTCCTGGATTTCGACCAGGTCGCCGGCATTCGCCTCGTTGGCCTCGTCATGCGCGGGAATGCGCGTCGAACGCCGCACGTACTTGTCATACAACGGGTGCTGCACCCGCCGCTCGACCAGCACGACAACGGTCTTGTCGCCCTTGTCGCTCACGACGCGGCCGACCACCACACGCTGTGTCTTTTGTTCACTCATGAGACTCAACCCTTGTTCGCCGTCGCGGCGCGTTCGCGCTGAATGGTCTTGATCCGCGCGATACTCCGCCGGATGGTTCGGAACTGATGGCTGCCTTCCAGCGCACCGGTCGCCGCCTGCATGCGCAGGTTGAAGCGCTCGCGCCGCAGCTCGATCAGTTCCTTGCCCAGATCGGCGTCCGATTTTTCCCGTAGCTCAGACGGCTTCATCGCTTGACTTCCCGTTACAGAATGCTGCGTTCAACAAAGGCGGTACGCACCGGCAGCTTCGAGGCAGCCAGGCGAAACGCTTCCTGCGCGACTTCACGCGGGACGCCTTCCATTTCATAAAGCATGCGGCCGGGCTGAATCAGGGCAACCCAGTATTCGACGTTGCCCTTGCCCTTGCCCATGCGCACTTCGATCGGCTTCTTGGTGACCGGCTTGTCCGGAAAAATCCGGATCCAGATCTTGCCGCCACGCTTGATATGACGGGTCATGGCACGACGCGCCGCCTCGATCTGACGGGCGGTGATGCGTCCGCGTTCGACCGCCTTCAGGCCGTACTCGCCGAAGCTGACCTGCGCGCCGCGCTGGGCCAGGCCCCGATTGCGGCCCTTCTGGACCTTGCGGAATTTGGTTCGTTTGGGTTGCAGCATGGCGGTTTATCCCGTTGCCCGGCCGGCTTCCTCGCCTTCCACGGCGACCGGCTTCTCTGCTTCGAAGATCTCGCCCTTGAAGATCCAGACCTTGACACCGAGGATGCCGTAGGTGGTCTTGGCTTCGGCGAGCCCGTAGTCGATATCGGCACGCAGCGTGTGCAACGGCACCCGGCCGTCGCGGTACCACTCCGAACGCGCGATCTCGGCGCCATTCAGACGACCGGCCACGTTCACGCGGATGCCGCCGGCGCCCAGGCGCATGGCGTTGCCCACGGCGCGCTTCATGGCGCGACGGAACATGATGCGGCGCTCCAGCTGCTGCGCGATGTTCTCGGCCACCAGCTTGGCATCCAGCTCCGGCTTGCGGATTTCCTCGACCGACAGGTGCACCGGCACGCCCATGAGCTTGCTCACTTCACCGCGCAGCTTGTCGATGTCCTCGCCCTTCTTGCCAATCACGATGCCCGGACGGGCGGTATGAATGGTGATACGCGCGGAGCGGGCCGGCCGATCGATCTGGATACGGCTGACCGACGCATGCGCCAGGCGCTTGCGGATGTACTCACGCACTTCGAGATCGGTATTGAGCGTGTCGCGATAGGCCGCGTTCTCCGCGTACCAGCGCGAGCTCCACTCGGTGGTGATCCCGAGCCGAAAACCGGTTGGATGGACTTTATGACCCATAATCGCCTCTTACTTGTCCGCCACCCGGATGGTGATGTGGCTGGTACGCTTGAAAATCCGATCCGCGCGGCCGCGTGCCCGGGGCTTGATCCGCTTCATGGTCGGACCCTCGTCCACCATGATGACGCTGACCTTGAGCTCGTCGATGTCCGCGCCCTCGTTGTGCTCGGCATTGGCGATGGCCGACTCAAGCACCTTGTGAATCGTCCGGGCCGCCTTCTTCGGCTGGAACCGGAGCGTTTCCAGCGCCCGCTCGACCGGCATACCCCGGACCTGGTCGGCGATCAGCCGCGCCTTCTGCGGCGAGATGCGCGCGAATCGCAATTTGGCAAACGAATCCGTCATGATACTTCCAATCCGGTAACTTAGGACTTCCGGTCGCCGATGTGGCCCTTGAACGTCCGGGTGGGCGCAAACTCGCCCAGCTTGTGGCCGACCATGTTCTCCGACACGAACACCGGCACATGCTGACGGCCGTTATGCACGGCAATCGTGAGTCCGATCATGTCGGGTGTCACCATCGACCGACGCGACCAGGTCTTGATGGGTCGCTTGGTCTGACTTTCCTGAGCCTTGGCGACCTTGCTTGCGAGATGCAGGTCAATGAACGGCCCTTTCTTGATGGAACGCGGCATTGCTAAATTCCCCAGTCGAGTGCGATCAACGCTTCTTCCGCTTGCCGCGGCCGCGAACGATCATGCTGTCCGTGCGCTTGTTCGTGCGCGTCTTGAAGCCCTTCGTCTTCCAGCCCCAGGGACTGGTCGGGTGACGACCACCGCTGGTCCGGCCTTCACCACCACCATGCGGATGATCGACCGGGTTCATGGCGACACCACGAACCGTCGGGCGCTTGCCCCGCCAGCGGGTCGCGCCGGCCTTGCCGAGCGACCGCAGCGAATGTTCCGCGTTGCCCACTTCACCGATCACGGCCGTGCAGGCGGCAAACACCCGGCGCATTTCGCCGGACTTCAGCCGCAGCGTGGCGTAATCACCCTCGCGGGCAACCAGCTGCGCCGAGACGCCGGCGCTGCGCGCCATTTGCGCACCCTTGCCGGGCCGCATCTCGATCGCATGAATCGTCGTGCCCACCGGAATGCTGCGAATCGGCATAGCATTGCCCGGCTTGATCGGCGCTTCCGGCCCGGCCAGCAACTGGTCGCCGGACTTCACGCCCCGCGGCGCGAGGATGTAGCGACGCTCGCCATCGGCGTAGAGCAGCAGGGCCAGATGCGCACTGCGGTTGGGGTCGTACTCGATCCGCTCGACCTTGGCCGGCACGCCGACCTTGTCGCGGCGGAAATCGACCATCCGGTACCGCTGCTTGTGCCCGCCGCCCCGATGACGCGTGGTGATGCGACCCGCGTTGTTGCGGCCGCCGCTGCGGGACTGCTTGGCCACCAGCGATTCCTGCGGCTGCCCCTTGTAGAGCTCCGCATTCTTCACGCTGACGACGAAGCGCCGTCCCGCTGATGTCGGCTTGGCCTTTTTCAGTGCCATGACTCTATCCGTCCGTGTCTAGTGACTTGAGCGTCGCCTACTCGACGCCGCTCAGAAAATCCAGTTCCTGCCCGGCGGCAAGGGATACATACGCCTTCTTCCAGGCGGCGCGCTTGCCGGGCTGACCGCGGAAACGCTTGGTCTTGCCCTTCACGTTCAGCGTGGTCACGCCCTCGACCTGAACCTTGAAAAGCTTCTCCACCGCGGTCTTGATCTCGGTCTTGGTGGCATCCACCGCCACCTGGAACACGACCTGATTGTGGGCATCGGCCTGAACCGAACTCTTCTCGGATACGTGCGGTGCGCGCAGGACCTCGTAGATGCGTTCCTGATTCACGACAGCCACCCTTCGATTTGCTTGATTGCGTCGACGGTCACGATCACCTTCTCGGCGCCGACCAGCGACACCGGATCCAGTCCCGCCACGTCCGTCAACGACAGATAGGGGATGTTATTGCTCGAGTAGGCGAGATTCTCGTCCACCTCGGTCACCACGATCAGGCCACGTCGGCCGGCACCGGTCGCGTCCAGGAACTCGAGCAGCTTGCGCGTCTTGCGCTCGGCCAGGCTCAGCTCCTTGACCACCACCAGGCGATCCTGACGAACCAGCTCGGCGAGAATCGAGCGCATGGCACCGCGATACATCTTGCGGTTGACCTTCTGGCCGAAATCACGCGGGCTCGCCGCGAAGATCCGGCCGCCACCCTTCCACAGCGGGCTACGGATGGTGCCGGCACGGGCACGGCCGGTGCCCTTCTGCCGCCACGGCTTCTTGCCGCCGCCCCGAACCTGGGCGCGCGTACGCTGCGCCTTGGTTCCGGCACGGCCACCGGCCAAATAGGCCGTGACCACCTGATGAACGAGTGCCGGCTTGAAGTCCACGCCGAACAACTCGTCGGAAACGTTGACGCCGGAGGCGTCGTTGGCTACCGCAAGTTCCATTATTTTCAGCCTTTCACTGCCGGACGGATGACCACGTCGCCGCCCTTGGCACCCGGAATACCGCCACGGATGAGCAACAGGTTGCGCGCGGCATCCACCCGGAAAATCTCGAGATTCTGAACCGTTGTGCGCGCGTCACCCATGTGGCCGGCCATCTTCTTGCCCTTGAACACATGCCCCGGCGTCTGGTTCTGACCGATGGAACCCGGCGCGCGATGCGCCTTGGAGTTACCGTGGGTCGCCCGCTGGGCACGGAAGTTGTGACGCTTGATCACGCCCGCGTAGCCCTTACCGATGGAGCGGCCGACCACGTCGACCACCTGGCCATCCTCAAACAGCGAGGCGGTGATTTCGGCACCGACTTCGATATCGACTTCCTCGAACGACGGCTCGGCGTCAGCCTCTTCGCCCTCGGCCGGTTCAGCCGCGGCAACCGGACGCTTGAGCTTGGGCATGTCCTCGCCGTCGGCCAGCCGGAATTCCCAGAGACCGCGACCCGCGTCCACGCCTGCCTTCTTGAAATGACCGGCGCTGGGCCGGTTGACGCGCGAGGCGCGGCGTTCGCCGGTGGTCACCTGAACAGCGCTATACCCGTCGGTGTCGGCGGTCTTGATCTGGGTCACACGGTTGGGCGTGACCTCAACCACCGTCACGGGCACGGAGGCGCCCGCGTCCGTGAACACGCGCGTCATGCCGCGCTTGCGGCCAACCAAACCTATCGCCATTACCAGTTCCTTCTTGCTTATCGCCACTCGCTAACGGGGGCGACAGTTCAAGTGTCAGAGGCCGCCGCCGTGTCTCAAGCAGCGGCCCGTTAAACTCAGTTTTCATCGCCGGCCCCGCGGGCCGGCGGTCGTCAAGGCGCTGCGCTGTTACTGCAGCTTGATCTGCACGTCCACGCCGGCAGCCAGGTCGAGCTTCATCAGCGCATCGACGGTCTTTTCCGTCGGCTCGACGATGTCCATCATCCGCTTGTGCGTGCGGATCTCGTACTGGTCACGCGCGTCCTTGTTGACGTGCGGCGAGATCAGCACGGTGTAGCGCTCCTTGCGGGTTGGCAACGGGATCGGGCCATGCACCTGAGCCCCGGTCCGCTTGGCCGTCTCCACGATCTCGCGCGCCGACTTGTCGATCAGACGATGATCGAACGCCTTGAGACGGATACGGATATTCTGACTCGTTGCCATTGCTTACTATGTCTCGCTTATCGAAAGGGTGCCGCTGTCGCTTGCCGGCCGGGCAACCACCCGGCCGGCAATACGGCCCTTATTCCTGCTCGTGAACAGGCCTTGCGGCGTGCTTCACGAGAGCTCTCGGCTGGTGTCGCTCGCCCGATTGGTAGGCCGAGCAAAACCAAGCCTACTCCGTAATCTTGGTCACCACCCCGGCGCCCACGGTGCGGCCGCCTTCGCGAATCGCAAAGCGCAGGCCTTCTTCCATGGCGATCGGGGCAATCAGTTCCACGTTCATGGTGACGTTGTCACCCGGCATCACCATCTCGACGTCCGCCGGCAGCTCGCAGGCGCCGGTCACGTCGGTGGTCCGGAAGTAGAACTGCGGCCGATAGCCCTTGAAGAACGGGGTGTGACGACCGCCCTCTTCCTTCTTCAGGACGTACACCTCGCACTCGAACTTGGTGTGCGGGGTGATGCTGCCCGGCTTGGCCAGCACCTGGCCGCGCTCGATGTCTTCGCGCTTGGTGCCGCGAAGCAGAATGCCGACGTTGTCGCCCGCCTGGCCTTCGTCAAGCAGCTTGCGGAACATTTCCACGCCGGTGACGGTGGTCTTGGCGGTGTCCTTGAGGCCGACAATCGCAATCTCGTCGCCCACCTTGACGATGCCACGCTCGATACGGCCGGTGGCCACGGTGCCGCGACCGGAGATGGAGAAGACGTCTTCCACCGGCATGATGAAGGCGCCGTCCACGGCACGGTCGGGCTCGGGGATGAAGTCGTCCATCGCGCGCACGAGCTTGACGATGGATTCGATGCCGTGCTCGGACTCTTCGCCTTCCAGGGCCTTGAGGGCACTGCCGACGATCACGGGGGTGTCGTCGCCGGGGAAGTCGTAGGCGTCGAGCAGTTCGCGCACTTCCATTTCCACCAGCTCGAGCAGTTCGGCGTCATCCACCATGTCGGCCTTGTTCAGGTAGACAACGATGTGCGGTACGCCAACCTGGCGCGACAGCAGGATGTGCTCGCGCGTCTGCGGCATGGGGCCGTCGGCCGCACTCACCACCAGAATCGCGCCGTCCATCTGCGCGGCACCGGTGATCATGTTCTTGACGTAGTCGGCGTGACCCGGGCAGTCCACGTGGGCGTAGTGACGGCCTTCCGATTCGTACTCGACGTGCGAGGTCGAAATCGTGATGCCGCGCGCCTTCTCTTCCGGCGCCTTGTCAATCATGTCAAACGCCGACAGCTCCGACCCGAACAACCGGTTCGATACCACCGTCAACGCCGCCGTCAACGTCGTCTTGCCATGGTCAACATGACCAATCGTGCCCACATTCACGTGCGGCTTGCTGCGCTCGAATTTTGCCTTCGACACGGCTAACTCCCCTTAGGCTTCTGCCGGTTGCTTCTTGATCAGGCCGTCGGCGATGCTCGCCGGCGCCTCGGAATATTTCTCAAACTGCATGGTGTAGGTCGCCCGGCCCTGGCTCATGGAGCGCACGTCCGTGGCATAACCAAACATCTCGGACAGCGGCACTTCGGCGGACAGGGTCTTGCCCGTGGGTCCGTCTTCCATCTGCTTGATGGTGCCGCGACGGCGATTCAGATCGCCCATGACATCGCCCATGTATTCTTCGGGCGTCACCACCTCGACGTCCATCATCGGCTCGAGCAGGACCGGCTTGGCCTTGCTTGCGCCTTCACGGAACGCCATCGAGCCGGCAATTTTAAACGCCGTTTCGTTGGAGTCAACATCGTGGTACGACCCGTCGTACAGCGTAACCTTGACGTCAACCATCGGATAGCCCGCTATGACGCCATTCCGCATGCATTCCTGGACGCCCTTGTCGACCGCCGGAATGTATTCCTTGGGTACGACACCGCCGGTAATCGCGTTGACAAACTCGTAACCCGCGCCCGCTTCTTCCTGCGGCTCGATCTTGAGCCACACGTGACCGTACTGACCACGGCCACCCGACTGGCGCACGAACTTGCCTTCCTGCTCCACCGCGGCGCGAATGGTTTCGCGATACGCGACCTGCGGGGCGCCGACATTGGCCTCGACGTTGAACTCGCGCTTCATGCGGTCAACGATGATTTCCAGATGCAGCTCGCCCATGCCGGAAATAATGGTCTGACCGGATTCCTCGTCGGTGCGCACCTGGAAGGAGGGATCTTCCTGGGCCAGCTTGCCCAGCGCGACGCCCATCTTTTCCTGGTCGGACTTGGTCTTGGGCTCGACCGCCACGGCGATCACCGGCTCGGGGAACTCCATGCGCTCCAGAATCACCTGGGAATCGAGCGCGCAGAGGGTGTAGCCCGTGGTCACGCTCTTGAGCCCGACCACCGCGGCGATGTCACCGGCGCGGACTTCCTTGATCTCTTCGCGGGTATTGGAGTGCATCTGCAGCAGTCGGCCGATTCGCTCCTTCTTGCCGTCGATCGAGTTGTAGATCGAGTCGCCCGAACTGAGCACCCCGGAGTAGACCCGGATGAACGCCAGCGACCCGACGTAAGGATCGGTGGCAATCTTGAACACCAGCGCGGCGAACGGCTCGTCGTCGGAGGCATTGCGCTCGACCGGCTTGTCCTCGTCGTTGGCGTCGGTACCCTTGATCGGCGGCACTTCGACCGGCGACGGCATGTAGTCGACGACCGCGTCGAGCAGCGCCTGCACGCCCTTGTTCTTGAATGCCGTGCCACACAGGCACAGGCAGATTTCGGTGGACAGCGTGCGCAGGCGCAGGCCGTTCTTGATCTCGTCGTCGGTGAGCTCACCGCCCTCGAGATACTTGTCCATCAACTCTTCGTTGGCTTCCGCGGCCGCCTCGATCATCGCATCGCGATACTTCTGGGCGTCGGCCTTGAGCGCATCGGGAATCTCGCGCGCCTCGAAGGTCCGTCCGGCGTCTTCCTCGTTCCAGTAGATCGCCTGCATGCGCAGCAGGTCGATCACGCCTTCGAAATTGTCCTCGGCGCCGATCGGCAGCTGCACCGGCACCGGCTTGGTGCCCAGGCGCTTGTCGATCATGTCGACGCAGCGGTAGAAATCCGCGCCGAGCTTGTCCATCTTGTTGACGAACACCATGCGCGGCACGTGGTACTTGTTGGCCTGCCGCCATACCGTTTCGGTCTGCGGCTCCACACCGGCGTTCGCGTCCAGCACACACACCGCGCCGTCGAGCACTCGCAGGGAGCGCTCTACCTCGATGGTGAAGTCGACGTGCCCGGGCGTATCAATGATGTTGATGCGGTACTGCTCGGGAAACTGCTGCTCCATGCCCTGCCAGAAGCAGGTAGTAGCCGCCGACGTGATCGTGATGCCGCGCTCCTGCTCCTGCGCCATCCAGTCCATGACGGCCGCACCGTCATGCACCTCACCCATCTTGTGGGAGATGCCGGTGTAATAAAGGATGCGCTCGGTCGTGGTCGTCTTGCCGGCATCAATATGGGCCATGATGCCGATGTTGCGATAGCGCTCAATAGGATGCTTGCGGGGCATGGAAATCTCTGCAGTAGTGTCGAATGTCGCGACCGCTTACCAGCGGAAGTGCGAAAACGCCTTGTTGGCTTCGGCCATGCGATGCGTGTCTTCCCGCTTCTTGACCGCCGCGCCGCGATACTCGGCCGCGTCCATCACTTCGCCGGCCAGACGCCGCGCCATGGAATGCTCGCCGCGTTTGCGGGAGGCATCGATCAGCCAGCGCATCGCCAGCGTGGTGCGACGCACGGCGCGCACTTCCACCGGCACCTGGTAGGTGGCACCACCGACACGCCGGGACTTGACCTCGACCGCCGGACGAACGTTGTCCAGCGCCTCTTCGAGAACTTCCAGCGGATTGTCGGTCTTCTTGCGCGACGAAATTTCGGTCAGCGCGCCATACATGATGGCTTCGGCCTTGGACTTCTTGCCATCGCGCATGAGCATATTCATGAACTTGGCAAGCAGGTCACTCTTGAACTTGGGATCCGGCAGGATCTCGCGCTTGGGTGCGGCGGCACGACGTGACATATCTAATTATCCCTTACGACTTCGGCTTCTTGGCGCCGTACTTGGAGCGGCCCTGGCGACGAGCTTCGACGCCGGACGCATCCAGTGCGCCACGCACCGTGTGATACCGCACACCGGGCAAGTCCTTGACACGACCGCCGCGGATCAGCACCACCGAGTGCTCCTGCAGGTTGTGACCTTCACCGCCGATGTAGCTGGTGACCTCGAAACCGTTGGTAAGCCGCACACGGGCGACCTTACGCAGCGCCGAGTTCGGCTTCTTGGGGGTGGTCGTGTACACGCGGGTGCAAACACCCCGTCGCTGCGGGCATCCCTGCAGCGCCGGCACGGCGTTCTTGACCGGTTTGTTCTTGCGTCCCTTACGGACGAGCTGATTCACCGTAGCCACGAGCTAAAACCTTGTTTCCGGTAATAAAAGACAGGCCGGGGGCACCCGGCCTGTCACGGCGAGGCGGCGAATACTAAAGACTCCCACCCCGGGTGTCAAGATATACCGCACCGGGGCCGCAGAACCGGCCCCGGCGCGGGCAAAACGTCTACGCCTGGTCGTCGTCGGCGCTGTCGCCGCCCTCTGCGGACGGCTCCGGCTCGAGGGTCAGAGCCTCCTCTTCCACCGCGGCCGCCGGGGCGGCATCGGGGAAGCCGAGCAGTCCGCCGCGGTCACGCCGACGCTGCTCGTGGTAGGCCAGACCGGTACCAGCCGGGATCAGACGGCCGACGATGACATTCTCCTTCAGGCCGCGCAGATCGTCACGCGCGCCCCGTACCGAGGCTTCGGTGAGTACGCGGGTGGTCTCCTGGAAGGACGCCGCGGAGATGAAGGATTCGGTCGACAGGCTCGCCTTGGTAATACCCAGCAACAGCCGCTCACAGGTGGCGGGTTGCTCTTCGCGGGCCTGAATACGCCGGTTTTCTTCCAGGAACGTCTGGTACTCGATCTGCTCGCCCTGCAGGAAGCGGGTATCGCCCGGATCCACGATCTCCACCCGCCGCAGCATCTGACGAATGATCGCCTCGATGTGCTTGTCGTTGATGCGCACGCCTTGCAGGCGGTACACATCCTGGATTTCCTTGACCAGGTACTCGGCCAGCTTGGGAATACCCTGCAGCCGCAGAATGTCATGCGGCATGGGCTCACCATCGGAGATGATTTCACCCTTATCCACGTGCTCGCCCTCGAACACGTTGATCTGCCGCCACTTGGGCACCAGGAGCTCGGTCTCGCTGCCGTCGGCGTCGACGATCTTGATGCGCTGCTTGCCCTTGGTCCCCTCGCCGAAGCGGATGGTGCCCGCGGCCTCGGCCAGAATCGCCGGCACCTTGGGCTTGCGCGCCTCGAACAGATCGGCCACGCGCGGCAGACCACCGGTGATGTCACGAGTCTTGGACGATTCCTGCGGAATGCGGGCGCAAATATCGCCCACCACCACGGTCTGACCATCCTCAACGGTCACGATCGCCTTCGGCGGCAGGCTGTAGGCCGCCGGGATGGAGGTGCCCGGGAAATTGAGTTCCTTGCCCTTGCCATCCAGCAGCTTGATCACCGGCCGCAGGTCCTTGCCGCCTGAGCCGCGCGATTTCGCCTCGGTGACTACCAGGGTGGAGACGCCGGTAATCTCGTCGACCTCCCGCTGCACCGTGACGCCGTCGACGAAGTCCTCGAACTTCACCTTGCCGGCCACCTCGGTGACGATCGGATGGGTGTGCGGATCCCAGTCGGCCAGCCGCTGCTGAGCCTCGACCGCGTCGCCGTCGGCCACGTGGATGGTGGCGCCATAGGGAATCTTGTAGCGCTCCTTCTCCCGGTGGTTCTCGTCGAGCACGCCGACTTCACCGGAGCGCGACACCGCAACCAGGTGTCCGCCTTCCGCATGCTGCACGGTCTTGATGTTGTGCAGCTTGGCGGTACCGCCGGACTTGGCGGCCACGCCGTCGGCGGACACCGCACGGGACGCGGCGCCACCCACATGGAAGGTACGCATGGTGAGCTGGGTACCCGGCTCGCCGATACTCTGGGCGGCAATCACGCCCACGGCCTCGCCGATGTTGACCAGCTGACCGCGTGCCAGATCGCGGCCGTAGCACTGGGCGCACACGCCGAACGACGTTTCACAGGTAATCGGGCTGCGCACGAACAGCTCGTCGACCGAGTTGTCCTCGATGTAGCTGACCAGCTTCTCGTCCAGCAGCGTGCCGGACTCGACCAGCACATCGTCGCTGCCCGGCTTGAGCACGTCCCGGGCCAGCACCCGGCCCAGCACCCGCTCGCGCAGGGGCTCGACCACGTCGCCGCCCTCCACGATCGGATACATCCACACACCTTCCTCGGTGTCGCAATCCGGCTCGGTCACGACCACGTCCTGGGCCACGTCGACCAGGCGGCGGGTCAGGTAACCCGAGTTGGCCGTCTTGAGCGCGGTATCGGCCAGACCCTTGCGGGCGCCGTGGGTGGAGATGAAGTACTGCAGGACGTTCAGACCCTCGCGGAAGTTTGCGGTGATCGGCGTCTCGATGATGGAGCCGTCCGGCTTGGCCATCAGGCCGCGCATGCCGGCGAGCTGACGAATCTGGGCGGCACTGCCTCGGGCGCCCGAGTCGGCCATCATGAAAATCGAGTTGAACGAATCCTGGTCGACGGCGTTGCCCTCGGCGTCGGTCACGGTGTCGGTACCGAGCTGGTTCATCATCGCCGCGGCGATCTGCTCGTTGGCACGCGACCAGATGTCGATGACCTTGTTGTAACGCTCGCCCTGGGTCACCAGACCCGAGGTGTACTGCTGCTCGATTTCCTTGACCTCATCCTCGGCGTGAGCCAGGAACTTGGCCTTCTCCGGGGGCACCACCATGTCGTCCAGACCGATGGAAATACCCGCCTTGGTGGACAGACGGAAACCGGTGTACATGAGCTGGTCGGCGAACACCACGGTGTCCTTGAGACCGGCCTCGCGGTAGGCCACGTTGATCACGTCGCCGACCGCCTTCTTGTCGAGTTCACGGTTGATCAGCGAGAACGGCAGCGAATCCGGCAGGATTTCCGAAAGCAGCGCCCGGCCCACCGTGGTATCCACGATGTGGGTCTTGCGGTGCAGTTCCCCGGCCTCGTCGCGTTCGACATCATCGATGCGCACCCGCACCTTGGCCTGGAGATCGACCGCGTCGGAATCGTAGGCCCGGCGCAGTTCCGGCACGTCGGCGAAGATCATGCCTTCACCCGGCGCGTTCACCCGTTCGCGGGTCATCCAGTAAAGACCCAGCACCACGTCCTGGGTGGGCACGATGATCGGTGCACCGGACGCCGGCGACAGGATGTTGTTGGAGGCCATCATCAGCACGCGGGCTTCCAGCTGCGCTTCCAGCGACAGCGGCACGTGCACGGCCATCTGGTCGCCGTCGAAGTCCGCGTTGAAGGCGGTGCACACCAGCGGATGCAGCTGGATGGCCTTGCCTTCGATCAGCACCGGCTCGAAGGCCTGGATGCCGAGGCGATGCAGCGTGGGGGCGCGGTTGAGCATGACCGGGTGCTCGCGGATGACTTCCTCGAGCATGTCCCAGACTTCCGGCTCCTCGCGCTCCACCATCTTCTTGGCGGCCTTGATGGTCGAGGCCAGACCCAGCCGCTGCAGGCGGCTGAAGATGAAGGGCTTGAACAGTTCCAGCGCCATCTTCTTGGGCAGACCGCACTGATGCAGTTTCAGCGTGGGCCCGACCACGATAACCGAACGGCCGGAGTAGTCGACGCGCTTGCCCAGCAGATTCTGACGGAAACGGCCCTGCTTGCCCTTGATCATGTCGGCCAGCGACTTGAGCGGGCGCTTGTTGGAACCCGTGATCGCGCGGCCGCGGCGGCCGTTGTCGATCAGCGCGTCCACCGACTCCTGCAACATGCGCTTTTCGTTGCGCACGATGATGTCCGGGGCGTTGAGCTCCAGCAGCCGACGCAGGCGGTTGTTGCGATTGATCACGCGCCGGTAGAGATCGTTGAGATCCGAGGTGGCGAAGCGGCCACCGTCCAGCGGCACCAGCGGCCGCAGATCCGGCGGCAGCACCGGCAGCACGTCCATGATCATCCATTCGGGCTTGTTGCCGGAATGCATGAAATTCTCGATCAGCTTGAGGCGCTTGCCCAGACGCTTGATCTTGGTTTCCGAGCCGGTGGCACTCATCTCCTCGCGGAGCTTGGCGGCCTCGGTCGGCATGTCGATCTGCTTGAGCAGTTCGAGCACGGCTTCCGCGCCCATGCGGGCGTCGAACTCGTCGCCGTACTGCTCGACCGTGTCGAGGTATTCCTCTTCGGTCAACAGCGTGCCGACTTCCATCGGCGTCATGCCGCCGTCCACGACCACGAACGCCTCGAAGTAGAGGATCCGCTCGATCGCCCGCAGCGGCATGTCGATCAGCAAACCGATGCGCGACGGCAGGCTCTTCAGGAACCAGATGTGCGCGACCGGCGAGGCCAGGTCGATGTGGCCCATGCGCTCGCGGCGCACCTTGGTCTGCGTGACCTCGACGCCGCACTTCTCGCAGATCACGCCGCGGTGCTTCATGCGCTTGTATTTGCCGCACAGGCACTCGTAGTCCTTCACCGGACCGAAGATGCGGGCACAGAACAGCCCGTCGCGCTCCGGCTTGAAGGTGCGGTAGTTGATCGTTTCCGGTTTCTTGACCTCGCCGAAGGACCAGGAGCGGATCGTGTCCGGCGCCGCGAGGCTGATACGGAGCGCGTCGAATTCCTCGACGTGATCCTCGGTCTTGAACAGGTTAAGCAGATCTCTCATTTCTTGCTCCGCAAGCGTAAGGCGTGAAGGTGGCGGGGCGAGGCCCGGCCGCTGCCGGCCGGGCTCACCGAACCCGCATCAGCGGGTGGCGCGCCCCCTCACGTGTCGTCCTCTTCCAGCTCGATGTTCAGACCCAGCGAGCGGATCTCCTTGGTCAGCACGTTGAACGACTCGGGCATGCCCGCCTCCATCTGGTGGTTGCCGTCCACGATGTTCTTGTACATGCGCGTGCGTCCGGTGACGTCGTCGGACTTCACCGTGAGCATTTCCTGGAGGGTATAGGCCGCGCCATAGGCCTCCAGCGCCCAGACTTCCATCTCGCCGAAGCGCTGACCACCGAACTGCGCCTTGCCGCCCAGCGGCTGCTGGGTGACCAGGCTGTACGGCCCGGTCGAACGCGCGTGCATCTTGTCGTCGATCAGATGGTTGAGCTTGAGCATGTACATGTAACCCACGGTTACCTTCCGGCTGAACGCCTCGCCGGTACGACCGTCGATCAGCGTGGCCTGTCCGGATTCCGGCAGACCGGCCAGCTTGAGCAGCTCGCGGATTTCGTCCTCGTGCGCGCCGTCGAACACCGGGGTCGCGGTCGGCAGACCGCCAACCAGGTTGCCCGCCAGCGTGAGGACCTCGTCATCGCTGAGGCTGCCAATGTCCTCCGGATGCGATCCGGTGGTGGCGTACACCTTTTCCAGGAAGCCGCGGATATCGGCAACCGCCTTCTGCTGCTCGAGCATTTCCTCGATGCGATGGCCGATGCCGCGAGCCGCCCAGCCCAGGTGAATCTCCAGCACCTGGCCGATGTTCATGCGCGAGGGCACGCCCAGCGGATTCAGGGCGATGTCGACCGGGGTGCCGTCCTCGAGATGCGGCATGTCTTCCACCGGCACGATCTGCGAGACCACACCCTTGTTGCCGTGACGGCCGGCCATCTTGTCGCCCGGCTGGAAGCGACGCTTCACTGCCAGGTAGACCTTGACCATCTTGAGCACGCCCGGGGCCAGCTCGTCACCCTGGGTGATCTTTTCCTTCTTGTTGGCGAAGCGCCGGTCGAATTCGGCCTTCTGATCCTTCAGCCGCTTGGCCATGGCCTCGAGCTGGGCCTGGGATTCCTCGTTGCGCAGCCGGATGTCGAACCACTTGTTGCGGTCCAGTTCATCCAGGTACGCCGCCGAAATCTTGGCGCCGGCCTTGAGCTTGGCAGGACCGCCGTCGGCGACCTTGCCCATGAGCATGCTCCGCAGACGATCGAAGATGTCGTCCTCGAAGATGCGCAGCTGATCATTCAGATCCTTGCGCACGTCCTTGATCTCGTCTTCCTCGATCGACAGGGCCCGGGCGTCCTTCTCGACGCCGTCGCGGGTGAACACCCGCACGTCGATCACGGTGCCGTCCATACCCGGCGGCACGCGCTGGGACGTGTCCTTCACGTCCGAGGCCTTTTCGCCGAAGATTGCCCGCAGAAGCTTTTCCTCCGGAGTGAGCTGCGATTCGCCCTTGGGCGTGACCTTGCCCACCAGGATGTCACCGGACTTGACCTCGGCGCCGATGAAGGCGATGCCGGACTCGTCCAGCTTCTGCAGCGCCGACTCGTTGACGTTGGGGATGTCCGCGGTGATCTCTTCCGGGCCCAGCTTGGTCTCGCGGGCCACACAGGTCATTTCCTCGATGTGCACCGAGGTGAAACGATCCTGCTCGACCACACGCTCCGAGATCAGGATGGAATCCTCGAAGTTGTAGCCATTCCAGGGCATGAACGCGCAGAGCATGTTCTGGCCCAGGGCCAGTTCGCCCATGTCGGTGCTCGGCCCGTCGGCCAGCACGTCGCCGCGGGCGACCACGTCGCCGGGCTTGACCAGCGGTTTCTGGTTCATGCACGTGTTCTGGTTGGAACGCGTGTACTTGACCATGTTGTAGATGTCGACGCCGGCCTCCTCGGCGGAGGTCTCGTCGTCGTTGACCCGCACCACGATGCGGGCGGCGTCGACCTTGTCCACCAGCCCGCCGCGACGCGCGGTCACGGCATTGCCGGAGTCGATCGCCACCTTGCGCTCGATGCCGGTACCCACCAGCGGCTTGTCCGCCCGCAGGCAGGGCACGGCCTGACGCTGCATGTTCGCCCCCATCAGGGCGCGGTTGGCGTCATCATGCTCCAGGAACGGCACCAGGGCCGCGGCCACCGACATGATCTGCTTCGGAGACACGTCCATGAACTGGACGCGGTCCGGCGAAGCCAGGGTGAATTCGTTGGCGTGCCGGCAGGACACCAGCTCGTTGACCAGGCGACCCTTCTCGTCGGTCTTGGCATTGGCCTGGGCGATCACGTAACGGCCTTCCTCGATCGCCGACAGGTACTCCACCTCGTCGGTAACCTGGCCGTCCGCCACCTTGCGGTAGGGCGTCTCCAGGAAACCGTAGTCGTTGGTCCGGGCATAGACGGACAGGGAGTTGATCAGGCCGATGTTCGGGCCTTCCGGCGTCTCGATCGGGCAGATACGGCCGTAATGGGTCGGGTGCACGTCGCGCACCTCGAAACCGGCGCGCTCACGCGTCAGACCACCCGGGCCCAGTGCCGAGACGCGGCGCTTGTGGGTGACCTCGGACAGCGGATTGTTCTGATCCATGAACTGCGACAGCTGCGAGGAGCCGAAGAACTCCTTGACCGCGGCCGCCACCGGCTTGGCGTTGATCAGGTCCTGGGGCATCAAGCCTTCGCTCTCGGCCATGCTCAGGCGCTCGCGAACGGCGCGTTCGACCCGCACCAGGCCGGTGCGGAAGGCGTTCTCGGCCATCTCGCCCACCGACCGCACGCGGCGGTTGCCGAGATGGTCGATGTCATCCGTGGTGCCGATGCCGTTGCGGATGCTGATCAGTTCACGCATCACCGCGGCGATGTCGTCGTTGGACAGCACCGACTCCCCGGTGACCTCGTCACGACCCAGACGCCGGTTGAACTTCATCCGGCCGACGGCCGAAAGGTCGTAGCGCTCGGCGTTGAAGAACAGGTTGCCGAACAGGCTCTCCGCGGCGTCCTTGGTCGGCGGCTCGCCGGGACGCATCATGCGGTAGATTTCCACCAGCGCTTCCAGCGGCGTGGTGGTGGTATCCACCTGCAGCGTGTTGGAAATGTACGGACCGTGATCCAGATCGTTGATGTAGAGCGTCGGAATATCCTTGATACCCGCCGCCCGGAACGACTCGACCGTTTCCTCGGTAATTTCCTCGTTGGCCGCCGCCAGCACTTCGCCGCTATCGGTATCGACGATGTTGCGCGCCAGCACCTTGCCAACCAGATAGGCCTCGGGCACGTCCAGCTTGTTGACACCCGCCTCTTCCAGCTGGCGGATGTGGCGCACGGTAATGCGGCGGCCTTCCTCGACCACCACCTTGCGGCCGGCCTTGATATCGAACGTGGCGGTTTCGCCGCGAAGGCGCTCGGGCACCAGCTCCATCTCCACCTTCTTGTCGGTGAGGTGGAACATGTTGGTGTCGTGGAACATCTCGAGCATTTGCTCGGTGTCATAGCCCAGCGCCCGCAACAGCACCGTCGCCGGCAGCTTGCGGCGGCGGTCGATGCGCACGTATAGGTTGTCCTTGGCATCGAACTCGAAGTCCAGCCAGGATCCGCGGTACGGAATCACCCGGGCGGAGTACAGGAACTTGCCCGACGAATGCGACTTGCCCCGGTCGTGATCGAAGAACACGCCCGGCGAGCGGTGCAACTGGTTGACGATCACCCGCTCGGTGCCGTTAATAATGAACGTACCGGTATCGGTCATGAGCGGCAGTTCGCCCATGTAGACTTCCTGCTCGCGGATGTCCTTGACCGGCTTCGGGTTGGCCTTGCTTTCCTTGTCGTAGATGACCAGGCGCACGGTTACCCGCAGCGGCGCCGAGTAGGTCAACCCGCGGATGCGGCATTCCTTCTCGTCGAAGGCCGGCTCACCGAGGCGGTAGCTGACATACTCCAGCGCGGCGCTGCCCGAATAGCTGACCATCGGGAAGACCGAGCTGAAGGCGCTGTGCAGGCCGATGTCGTTTCGGCGGGCGGGATCGAGATCAACCTGCAGGAACTGCCGGTACGAGCCCAGCTGGGTGGCCAGCAGGAACGGCAGCTCCAGCACGGAATGCTGCTTGGCAAAATCCTTGCGGATGCGCTTTTTCTCGGTGAAAGAGTAGGCCATGTCTGTTGCAAACCTCATCGAGATGCGCCATCGGAATGGCGGCGGCACGGGGCCGCTATTGGCGCGGCCAGAGTCGGACAACGGGAAAAGGCCGGCAGCCTCTGGGCTACCAGCCGAATTCTGTCAGCGTTGTCGAAATATGGTCGTGAGCAACTGTCGCGCGATTATAGCTCAATCTGAACGCCGCACGCGAGCCGGGGAATCCCCCGGCCCGCACACGGCGGCCATGTAAACGGATGTCGGCAATGAACCGACGCCGATCACTTGAGCTCGACGGACGCGCCAGCTTCTTCCAGCTGCTTCTTCATTTCCGCGGCATCGTCCTTGGAAACGCCTTCCTTGATCGTGGACGGCGCACCCTCGACCAGCTCCTTGGCCTCCTTGAGACCCAGGCCGGTGATGGCACGGACGGCCTTAATGGCACCGACCTTGTTCTCGCCGAAGCTGGACATGACGACGTCGAACTCGGTCTGCTCCTCGGCAGCCTCACCACCGGCGTCACCACCGGCAGCACCACCAGCGGCAACCGCCACCGGCGCCGCGGCAGACACGCCGAACTTCTCTTCCATCATCTCGACCAGCTCGACCACGTCCATCACGGACATCTCGCTGATCGCTTCGAGTACTTCTTCCTTGCTAGCAGCCATCTTCATTTACTCCTGTTCAGTATCAGCGGCCGGGGCCGCCTTCGGTTATCGTTAAAACCATGGTGATCCGGTTGTGCCGGACCCGCGGTATCAGGCGGCCTGCTTCTGATCTCGCACCGCCGCCGTGGCACGGGCAACCTGTGCCACCGGTTCGCGCGTGGTGCGGACCAACTTGGTGATCGGCGCGGTCATCACGCCCATCAGCTGGGCCAGCGCCTCGTCACGGGTCGGCAGCTTGGCAAGGCGGTCGAGCTGTTCGCCCGGCAGAACCTGCCCCGAAAATGCGATCGCGGTGACCTTCAGGGTCTGGTTACCCTTCATGAAACCACTGATCACCCGCGCGGCCGAGCCCGGATCCTCCAGCGAGAATCCCAGGATCACCGGTCCCACGAATGCATCACTCATGCATTCATAGTCGGTGCCCTTGAGCGCGATCCTGGCCAGATTGTTCTTGACCACCTTCAGGTAGGCGCCGCCTTCGCGTGCCTTGACCCGAAGATCATCCATCTGGCCCGCGGTCAATCCGCGGTATTCCGCCAGCACGGCGGAATGGGCACGGCCAGCCACATCACTGACTTCCGCAACCATGGCCTTCTTGGCTTCAAAACTCATGGCCATAGCCATCACTCCTTGTCGTTCGACGCCGCAACACGCGACGCCGATTCCCTTGATGACCCCGGTCGCAAGACCGGCGCCGTTCAACGGCGAATCGCGACAATAACGACACGCCATCTGCGCAGGCCGGCGTTGATTCGCCTTTAATGCCGGCCGTGAGGCCAGCCACCGGCGGTCTTTGACGACGCAGCCTTGATCGATGGGCTACGCAGCAAAGATTCCTCTGCCGCACCGGTCAGCCGAGGCCGGCCGGTGCGGTTAATCGGGTGTCGCCTCAGGCGGCGACGCCCGAATGATCGATCGTTATCCCCGGACCCATGGTCGTGGACAGCGTCATCTTCCGGAGATAAATGCCCTTGGCGTTGGCGGGCTTCGCCTTCTTGAGATCGGCGATCAGCGCATTGAGGTTCTGAGTCAATGCCTCGGCACCGAAATCCAGCTTGCCGATGCCGCAGTGAATGATGCCTCCCTTGTCGGTGCGGTACTGCACCTGACCCGCCTTGGCGTTGGTCACGGCCGTTGCCACATCGGCGGTGACGGTGCCGGTCTTGGGATTCGGCATCAGACCCTTGGGGCCCAGAATCTGGCCCAGCTTGCCCACCACCGGCATCGCATCCGGGGAGGCGATCACCACGTCGAAGTTGATTTCGCCGCCCTGGATCTGTTCGGCCAGGTCGTCGAAGCCCACGATATCGGCGCCGGCCTCGCGGGCGGCGTCGGCCTTGTCGCCCTGGGCGAAGACCGCTACGCGCACGCTCTTGCCCGTGCCGTTGGGCATGACGGTGGAGCCACGCACGTTCTGGTCGGACTTGCGCGGGTCAACACCGAGGTTGACCGCGACCTCTACGGATTCATTGAAACGGGCGTTCGAGAGTTCCTTGAGCAGCGTGATCGCTTCGTCCAGCGAGTAGGCGCGCTCGGCGTCGACCTTCTCCTGGAACAGCCGCTGACGCTTGGAGAGTTTCGCCATGATTTCAGCCCTCCACCTTGATGCCCATGCTCCGGGCACTACCTGCAATAATCGCCACCGCGGCGTCCATATCGGCTGCGTTGAGATCCGGCCACTTGGTTTCGGCGATCTCCTCGAGCTGCGCGCGCGTGACCTGACCCACCTTTTCCTTGAGCGGATCGGCTGCGCCCTTGTCGATCTTGGCGGCCTTCTTGAGCAGGATCGATGCCGGCGGCGTCTTCTTGACGAAGGAGAAGCTGCGATCGGCGTAGACCGTGATCACCACCGGAATCGGCAGGCCGGCCTCGGTATCCTGGGTTTCGGCGTTGAACGCCTTGCAGAATTCCATGATATTCACGCCGTGCTGACCCAGAGCCGGGCCCACGGGGGGACTCGGGTTGGCCTTGCCGGCCGGAATCTGCAGCTTGATGTACGAGCTGATCTTCTTAGCCATGATTACCTCTTTCTGGTGCCAGCGCCGGGGTCGGACGAACCGCCCGCGGCTCCCAGATCAGTGAAATGTCTCGCGCGTCGGCATCTTGAGCAGGGCATTACTCGCACACCCTTCGGCACAAAACCGACAACACGAAACGCGAAACTGCGTTATCCCTTCTCGACCTGCGAGAAATCCAGATCCACCGGCGTGGAGCGCCCGAAGATCATCACCGCCACCCGCAGGCGATTCTTGTCGTAATTGACTTCCTCGACCACGCCGTTGAAGTCGGCGAACGGGCCATCGGTAACACGCACCTCCTGGCCCGGTTCGAACAGGGTCTTGGGCCGAGGCTTTTCCACCGACTCCTCGACCCGGTTGAGTATCTGCGCGGCTTCCTTGTCGGAAATCGGCGCCGGCCGGTCCGCGGTGCCACCGATGAAGCCCAGCACCTTGGGCACGTTCTTCACCAGGTGCCAGGTGTCGTCGTTCATTTCCATGTTGACGAGCACATAGCCGGGAAAGAACTTGCGTTCCGTGGTGCGGCGCTGCCCTTCCTTGATCTCCACCACTTCCTCGGTGGGCACGAGAATATCGCCGAAATGCTCTTCCATTTCGTGACGCTTGACGTGCTCGATCAAGGCCTTCTTGACCTGATTCTCGTATTGGGAATAGGCGTGAACCACGTACCAACGCTTGGCCATCACCACAACCCCTATCGACCCGTCAACATCTGCACGCCCCATCCGAGCATCACGTCCAGCGCCCAGATGAAAACGGCAAGAATCATGACCACGACAATGACCATCAACGTCGTCTGGATGGTTTCCTGACGACCCGGCCAGACCACCCGGCGCAATTCGGTGCGCGACCCCTGTATATAGGACCAGGCCGTCTTGCCGGTCGCGCTCTGCAGGCCGATGAACACCGCCACCGCCGCGCCCGCCAGCATGCCGAGGACCCGGACGAGGTCGCTGTACTGCGGCTCGAACCAGTAATAGGCGAACATGCTGCCGCCGAGGACAAGCACCGCCAGCCAGAGCAGCGCGGTGTCCTTCACGGAACTGCCGTGTTCTTCCTGAGTTGCCATGGAATCTACAATCCTGAACCGGGTCAGCACACTGAGATGGCAGGCCAGGAGGGACTCGAACCCCCAACCTGCGGTTTTGGAGACCGCTGCTCTGCCAATTGAGCTACTGGCCTGTCGATGCGCCGCCGAAAAAGGAGGCGGATGGTACCACAACTGCGGGCACCGACAAGCGTCGCTCGCAATCGGGCAGTACGGCCTGCCGAAAAGGCCGGCCCGGGTCGCACGGGGCGCCCGGACCGGCGGCCTTCCGACCTACTCCGTAATCTTGGTCACCACCCCGGCGCCCACGGTGCGGCCGCCTTCGCGAATCGCAAAGCGCAGGCCTTCTTCCATGGCGATCGGGGCAATCAGTTCCACGTTCATGGTGACGTTGTCACCCGGCATCACCATCTCGACGTCCGCCGGCAGCTCGCAGGCGCCGGTCACGTCGGTGGTCCGGAAGTAGAACTGCGGCCGATAGCCCTTGAAGAACGGGGTGTGACGACCGCCCTCTTCCTTCTTCAGGACGTACACCTCGCACTCGAACTTGGTGTGCGGGGTGATGCTGCCCGGCTTGGCCAGCACCTGGCCGCGCTCGATGTCTTCGCGCTTGGTGCCGCGAAGCAGAATGCCGACGTTGTCGCCCGCCTGGCCTTCGTCAAGCAGCTTGCGGAACATTTCCACGCCGGTGACGGTGGTCTTGGCGGTGTCCTTGAGGCCGACAATCGCAATCTCGTCGCCCACCTTGACGATGCCACGCTCGATACGGCCGGTGGCCACGGTGCCGCGACCGGAGATGGAGAAGACGTCTTCCACCGGCATGATGAAGGCGCCGTCCACGGCACGGTCGGGCTCGGGGATGAAGTCGTCCATCGCGCGCACGAGCTTGACGATGGATTCGATGCCGTGCTCGGACTCTTCGCCTTCCAGGGCCTTGAGGGCACTGCCGACGATCACGGGGGTGTCGTCGCCGGGGAAGTCGTAGGCGTCGAGCAGTTCGCGCACTTCCATTTCCACCAGCTCGAGCAGTTCGGCGTCATCCACCATGTCGGCCTTGTTCAGGTAGACAACGATGTGCGGTACGCCAACCTGGCGCGACAGCAGGATGTGCTCGCGCGTCTGCGGCATGGGGCCGTCGGCCGCACTCACCACCAGAATCGCGCCGTCCATCTGCGCGGCACCGGTGATCATGTTCTTGACGTAGTCGGCGTGACCCGGGCAGTCCACGTGGGCGTAGTGACGGCCTTCCGATTCGTACTCGACGTGCGAGGTCGAAATCGTGATGCCGCGCGCCTTCTCTTCCGGCGCCTTGTCAATCATGTCAAACGCCGACAGCTCCGACCCGAACAACCGGTTCGATACCACCGTCAACGCCGCCGTCAACGTCGTCTTGCCATGGTCAACATGACCAATCGTGCCCACATTCACGTGCGGCTTGCTGCGCTCGAATTTTGCTTTGGACATGGATGCTGCCTACCTTTGTATCTAGTCCGTTTCCCGAAACCTTCCCGACAAGGAGCCGTCTTACGACTCCCAATGGCACAAGGCCGTGCCAACGGCCGGCATGCCCGACCGGTAGCGAACCGAGAACCGCATTCTCGGCTCGCCTTCCACCGTGGCGGCTGGAAGCCCGACCGGCGGAATCAACATGGAGCCCGGAAGCGGATTTGAACCGCCGACCTCTCCCTTACCAAGGGAGTGCTCTACCACTGAGCTATCCGGGCATGATCTGGAGCGGGCGATGGGAATCGACCGATTCGTATGGAACGAATCGGCGCGACCGTCAGGGAGCCCGAAGGGCGAGGCGCATGGATACGCCGAGCAACCCACATCATCAGCCCGCCTGGCGGCGCCATTACCATCCACTCACTCGTCGCTGCTCATCCTCGTTATTCTGGAGCGGGCGATGGGAATCGAACCCACATCATCAGCTTGGAAGGCTGAGGTTCTACCGTTGAACTACGCCCGCCTGCTCGTTAAACCCACCCGCTAATCCTCGCTCTTCGGCCAGCCGAATACCGGCAGAACCGCTAGCGGCTGCTTCCTGTTTGGTGGAGGGGGAAGGATTCGAACCTTCGAAGGCTAAGCCGGCAGATTTACAGTCTGCTCCCTTTGACCGCTCGGGCACCCCTCCGGTGCTTCTCGCTCCGCAGCTTTGGGACACGTACCCGGCCGCGAAGAGCCGCGTATTCTTCGGGTTCACCGGCACGATGTCAACCGCCGGCGCGGCGATTCGCCATCGACTCGGTTACCATGCCGGTCAGCGAACTTCGGCAGGGTCCGTCCCCATGGATATCCGGCAGCTTCAGTATCTTTCCGCGCTTGCCCAGGAGCGACATTTCACGCGGGCGGCGCAGCGCTGCAACGTCACCCAACCCACGCTCTCCGGCCGCATCCGCCAGCTGGAGCAGGAACTGGGCGTGCCGATCGTGGAACGCGACCACCGGTATCACGCGCTGACCGCGGAAGGCGAACGGGTGCTGCGCTGGGCCGAGACCATTCTCGATAACTGCGATGCCATGCGCCAGGAGCTTTCCGCGCTCAAGGGCGGCCTGAGCGGGCGCCTGGCGCTGGGCGTGATCCCGTCCGCGCTGCCGATGGTGGTGGCGGTATCCGGTGCCATGCGCGCGCGTTATCCCAGCGTCGCGGTGTCCGTCCATTCGCGCACGTCGGACAAGATTCTTCGGGAGGTGGAGGCGTTCCACTTCGACGCCGGTATTACCTATCTCGATAACGAGCCGATCGAGCGTATGGAGACCCGGCATCTCTATGACGAGCACTACCAGCTGTTTCTGCCGGCCGAGCACGAGTGGGCCAACCGCGAAAGCGTGACCTGGGCCGAGGCGGCGGCGCTGCCGCTCTGCCTGCTCACGCCCAACATGCAGAACCGGCGCATCATCAACGGCGCGTTTCACGCTGCGCAGTGCAGCCCGGTGGCGGAAATCGAGACGGATTCGGTGGTCGCGCTGTGGTCCCATGTCCGCTTCGGCGGCTGGGCCAGCATCATGCCCGCCTATTTCAGCGAGCTGTTCGGCAACGAGAGCACGGTGCACAGCATTCCACTGGTGGAGCCGGAGGTGCGCCACCAGGTGGGCTTGGTCACCCTGGCACGCGACCCGCTATCGCCGATCGTGGCTGCCCTGTTCGAGGTCTGCCGGGATACGCCGCTGTTTCCGCTGGCGGGCGACCACCTGCTCCCCGCGGATTCAGGCTGAACCGGCGGGCGCCCCGGCATTTGCGTCGGACAACTCCTGGGCGGCCCACTCCACCAGGGGGTGCAGCCCTTCGCCGCCCCCGACCCGGAATGCCACCAGCTGAGAACGCATCTGCGGCGGCCAGAATTTCACGATGTGGTCGAGCACGCCCTCCCGGGCACGTGCTTCGGGATAAGCCTGAAAGTAGGCGGCAATCTGATTGGCCATGTGAACCATCTTGTGGTCATCCATTCGCGATCACCTCCCGCATTTGCATTCGCTCCGCCCCCGTCATCAGCAGAAAACCGCCGTCCCGCACCAGACAGGCCAGCGTGATGTTGGCCTCGCGCGCCAGCCGTACCGCCAGGGCGGTCGGGGCCGAGGCGGTGCACAGCAGGCGCAGGCCGAACGCCGAGGCCTTCTGAACCAGTTCATAACTGCAGCGGCTCGACATCACCACGAAGCCGCTCGCCGGATCCACACGGTCTCGCAGCAGAGCGCCGATAAGCTTGTCCAGGGCATTGTGTCGACCCACATCCTCGCGGGCCGTCCGCAGCATGCCGTCGGGACCAGCGAAAGCCGCCGCATGCATGGCCCCCGCCACCGCGTTGAACGGCTGGTGGTCGCGCAGCCCCGCCATGGCCCGCAGCACCGCGTTGCCGTCGAAGGCCGGGCCGTCGGGTACGCGCCCGAGCGGCTTGATGGCGTCGCGCAGGCTTTCCACCCCGCACAGGCCGCAACTGCTCACCCCGGCCAGGCGTCGTTCGCGTCGCGCGGACGCCGGCATTTCCCCGATCAGACGAACCTCGACGACATGCCCTTCCGGCCGCAGGTGCCGAATCACGCTGTCCACTTCGTCCGGATGCCGGATCACGCCTTCCGACCGCAGGAACCCGTAGGCGAAGTCCTCGGTATCGGCCGGCGACGCCAGCATCACCGCGTAGTTTTCGTCGTTGACCACCACGGCCACCGGCACTTCCTCGGGGAAGGCGCGCGTGACCGGCTCGACCGCGCCGTCCGACCACCGCTGCGCGGTTATCCGACCGGCCACCCAGGCCTGGTCGGCATCGGCCCTGTCGACCGGGGCGGTCATGATTCGGTCAGGCCTTCTCGGTTTCGGGTTCCGCGATGCGCTGCTGATTCTCCCGATCGTCGAGATAGCGCTTCTGCCACTCGGACATGGTGTTGCAGGGACGCACTTCCACCGCGGTCACCTTGTATTCGGGGCACTCGGTGGCCCAGTCGGAATACTCGGTGGTGATCACGTTGGCCGCCGTCTCCGGGAAGTGGAACGTGGTGTAGACCACGCCCGGCATCATGCGCTCGCTCACGATCGCTCGCAGCGTGGTTTCACCCATGCGCGACGCCACCGCTACCAGCGTGCCGTCCCGGATACCCCGGGTCTCGGCGTCCGACGGATGCAGTTCCAGCCAGTCCTCGCCGTGCCAGACACGGTTCTCGGTGCGACGGGTCTGGGCGCCCACGTTGTACTGGGAAAGAATCCGGCCGGTGGTCAGCAGCAGCGGGAACTTGCGGTTGGCCCGCTCGTCGGTGGCCACATAGGGCGTGAGCATGAATTTGCCCTTGCCGCGCACGAACTCGCCGATGTGCATGACCGGCGTGCCTTCCGGATGTTCCTCGTTGCACGGCCACTGGATGCTGCCGAGCTGGTCGAGACGCTCGAAGCTCACGCCCTGGAACGTCGGCGTGGTGCGAGCGACCTCGTCCATGATCTCGGACGGGTGGTTGTAGTGCATGGGATACCCCAGCTTCTGCGCCAGGTCCTGGGTGATTTCCCAGTCACCCTTGCCGGCCGGCGGCTCCTGCACCTTGCGCACGCGATTGATGCGGCGCTCGGCATTGGTGAAGGTGCCGTCCTTCTCCAGGAACGATGAACCGGGCAGGAATACGTGGGCGTAGGAGGCGGTTTCGTTCAGGAACAGGTCCTGCACGATCACGCACTCCATCGCCGACAGGCCGGCGGCGATGTGCTTGATATTCGGGTCGGACTGGAGAATGTCCTCGCCCTGCACGTAAAGCGCCTTGAACGTGCCGCCGGTGGCCGCGTCGATCATGTTGGGAATCCGCAGACCCGGCTCGGTGTCCAGGGTGACGCCCCATTCCTTCTCGTAGATGTCGCGCACGTCCTGTCGCGATATGTGCCGGTAGCCGGGCAGTTCGTGCGGGAACGAGCCCATGTCGCAGGAGCCCTGCACGTTGTTCTGGCCGCGCAGCGGATTCACGCCCACGCCATTGCGGCCGATGTTGCCGGTGCACATGGCCAGATTCGCCATGCCCATGACCATGGTCGAACCCTGACTGTGCTCGGTCACGCCCAGACCGTAATAGATCGCGGCATTGCCGCCGGTGGCGTAAAGCCGCGCCGCGGCGCGAATGTCAGCGGCCGGCACGCCGGTGATTTCGGCCACGGTTTCCGGACTGTTTTCGGGTCGCAGGATGAAGTCGCGCCATTCCGCGTATTCGTCGACCTCGCAGCGATCGCGGACGAAGTCTTCGTCGGCCAGCCCCTCGTCCAGCACGGTGTGGGCGAGCGCATTGATCAGCGGCACGTTGGTACCGGGCTTGAGTTGTAGATGGTGGTCAGCCTCGACGTGCGCGGAACGCACCAGGTCGATGGCCCGCGGGTCGGCCACGATCAGCCGGGCCCCGGCCCGCAGCCGTCGCTTCATCTGCGAGGCGAACACCGGGTGCGCGTCGGTGGGGTTGGCACCGATCACCAGCATCACGTCGGATTCTTCCACCGAGTCGAAATCCTGGGTGCCTGCCGAGGTGCCCAGCGTCGTCTTCAGACCGTAACCGGTGGGCGAGTGGCACACCCGGGCGCAGGTGTCGACGTTGTTGGTGCCGAACACGGCCCGCGCCAGCTTCTGCACCAGATAGGTTTCCTCGTTGGTGCAGCGGCTGGAGGTGATCGCCCCGAGCGCCGCACGACCGTACTCGTCACTGATGGCACGAATGCGCTGGACGGTGAAATCGTAGGCCTCGTCCCAGCTCACCTCCCGCCAGGGGTCGGTGATCTTTTCCCGGATCATCGGCGAGGTGATGCGGTCCGGATGCTGGGTATAGCCCCAGGCAAAGCGGCCTTTCACGCAGGAATGGCCGTGATTCGCCTTGCCTTCCTTGTAGGGCACCATGCGCACGACGTCGTCGCCCTTCATCTCGGCCTGGAAGGAACAGCCCACCCCGCAGTAGGCGCAGGTAGTGGTCACCGCCCGTTCCGGCATGCCCAGTTCGATCACGTCCTTTTCCAGCAACGCTTCGGTCGGGCAGGCCTGCACGCAGGCGCCACAGGACACGCATTCGGAATTCAGGAAGTCGTCCGAATCGGTACCGGCACTGATCATCGACGCGAAACCGCGGCCGTCCACCGTCAGCGCGAACGTGCCCTGCACCTCGTTGCAGGCCCGCACACAACGCGAACAGACGATGCAGCGGCTCGAGTCGAACCGGAAATAGGGGTTGGAGGCATCGGGCTCGACGTCCTGGTGATTGGCCCCGTCGCGGCCGTAGCGAACCTCGGTCACGCCAAGCTGATCGGCCAGTTGCAGCAGTTCGTCATCGCCGTGTCCGTCGGGCGTCACGCTCTGGCCCGGGTGATCCGACAGGTACAGCTCCACCACCCCGCGCCGCAGCTCGTTGAGCTTGTCGCTCTGGGTGCGCACCTCCATGCCCTCGGCCACCGGCATGGTGCAGGAAGCCGGATAGCCCCGCTTGCCCTCGACCTCGACCAGACAGAGCCGGCAGGAGCCGAACGGCTCGAGGTTGTCGGAGGCACAGAGCTTGGGCACATCGATGCCCGATTCCAGGGCTGCCCGCATGACCGACGTGCCCTCGGGCACCGTCACGGACTGACCGTCGATTTCCAGCGTCACCTGCTGGTCGGAATGACTGGCGGGGGTGCCGAAATCGGTGGGTTTGAGCTGGGTCGACATGGCTGCCTCCTGGGAGGACCGCTGATGAGTTCGGAATCAGGCCGCGGCGGTGCGCGGCTCGAAATCGTCCGGGAAATGGTTCAGGGCGGACAGCACCGGGAATGGCGCCATCCCGCCGTGCGCGCAGAGCGACCCCTGGATCATGGTTTCGCACAGCTCGCGCAGCAGCGCGATATTGCGGTCGCGATCGTCGTCGGCGGTGATCCGGTCGATCACCTCCTGGCCGCGCACCGACCCCACACGGCAGGGCGTGCACTTGCCGCAGGACTCGATGGCGCAGAATTCCAGCGCGAACCGCGCCTGCGCCACCATATCCACGGTGTCGTCAAATACCACGACGCCGCCGTGGCCGATCATGCTGTTGACCTCGGCGAAGGCCTCGTAATCCAGCGGCGTGTCGAACAGGTCCGGCGGCAGATATGCGCCCAGCGGGCCGCCAACCTGCACCGCCCGGGCGGGCCGACCGCTGGCGCAGCCGCCGCCGAGTTCGTTGATCAAGTGACCGAGGGTGACCCCGAACGGCACTTCGTACAGACCGGGCCGGGCCACATTGCCGCAAAGCTGCACGGTCAGCGTACCGCGGGACTTTTCCACGCCGACCGCGTGGTAGGCCGCGCCGCCGTCGGCAAGAATGGCCGGCACCGAGCCCAGCGTGATCACGTTGTTGACCACCGTCGGCCGGTTCAGAAAACCCTGGATGGCAGGCAGCGGCGGCTTGAAGCGAATCACGCCCCGCTTGCCTTCCAGGCTTTCCAGTAATGAGGTTTCTTCGCCGCAGATGTAGGCCCCGGCGCCCAGGCGGACTTCGATATCGAAGGCCTGGCCCGAGCCCATCACCGACTCGCCCAGCATGCCGTTGGCGCGCGCCGCTTCCAGCGCCTTTTCCAGCATGCGATGGGCGTCCGGATATTCGGACCGCAGATAGATGTAGCCCCGTTCGGCGCCGACCGCCAAGGCCGCGATGGTCATGCCTTCCAGCAGGCAGAACGGGTCGCCTTCCATCAGCATGCGATCGGCAAACGTGCCGCTGTCGCCTTCATCGGCATTGCAGACGATGTACTTCGGCGTAACTTCCTGATCGTGCACGGTCTGCCACTTGATGCCGGTGGGAAAGCCCGCCCCGCCGCGGCCGCGCAGCCCGGAGGCCTTGACCTCATCGACAATCGCCTGCGGTTCCATGGCCAGCGCGGCGCGCAATCCGGCCGTGCCGCCATGGGCGACGTAATCGTCCCAGTCGCCCGGCACTAACCGGCCGGTGCGGCCAAGCGTGAGCCGTTGCTGCCCCTGACTGGCGAGCAACTCGTCGACGTCGCCCACGCAGCGCGGATCATCGCGGCTTTCCGCCTGAAGTGCCTCCACCAGCGTTGCGGTGTCGTTCGCCTGGATCGGCCCGTAGCCGATGCGGCGTCCTTCGGTTTCCACCTCGACCAGCGGTTCCAGCCAGTACAGACCGCGGGACCCCGTCCGGACCACATCAAGGCCAGCGGACCGCAGCGCCGCCGCGACCTCGTCGGCCCCGATGGACACCGCCGTGCTGTCTGCCGGTACGAATACCCTCATGATGCCTCGCCTCCGACCGCGCCGGCGATCAGGCTGCTGACCCGGTCCGGCGTCAGCCGGCCGAGCGTTCGTTCATCGAACTGGGCCGACGGCGCACAGGGGCAGTTGCCGAGGCAGTACACCGCCTCCACGTCCACCCGGCAGGCCGGATCGGCCGCCAGCGACGATGCCATTGCCCATACTTCGCGGCCACCCACCGCCTGGCAGGCCTCCGCACGGCACACCTTCAGACTGTGCGGGCGCGGCGGCGTCCGCCGGAAATCGTGATAAAAAGTCACCACGCCGTAGACCTCGGCGCGGGAAAGATTCAGGTATCGCGCGACTTCACCGATTGCCTCGCCCGGCACATAGCCGAATGCCGCCTGCAAATCGTGGAGAATGGGCAACAACGGCCCCTCCCGATTGGCGTGTCGCTCACAGATGGCTTCAACCTGTCGTGACTTGGCTGTTTCCTCCGCGCTCATGCTGTCGTGCTCTTTTTAATGGCTTCAGTCGCGCGATACCTGAACAACGCGCATATTGCCCTCAAGAAGCTACGCCGCTGCACGGCACAGTCAAATTGCAATTTCCGATTTGGTGATAGAGAGGGGCAATGGTGCGGCGCGGAATGGGCGGCCGCGCCATGGGGAGGATGTGGAGCCGGCGACAGGAGTCGAACCCGCGACCTACTGATTACAAATCAGTTGCTCTACCAACTGAGCTACGCCGGCTTAAGGCGGTCCATCACACTAGTCACGCTCGGGCGTCCTGCCCTCGCTTAACAATCCGGCGCTATCCGGGGCGCCATCCATGGCGCTCGCTCGCCGGAACGAAGCCGTGCTTCGTCTCTCTCCGGCGAGCCCAACTGAGCTACGCCGGCTTGAGGCAATCCATCGCTAATGGCGCGCTCGGGCCGCGCCGGATCCGAGCGCCGCAAAGTCTATCGCGAATGGCCGTTGCTTGACGATGCATTGATGGCGGATTCCACGGCCACTCGCCCCAGTCCTTCCAGCACGATATCCGGCGCCAGATGCCAGTCGCCTTCCAGACGATCGGCAAGCCGTGCGGCCTCGCCGCCGGCCAGTATCCGCCGATCCAGTGCGAATCGCCGACACACCCGCTCGATCAGACCAACGGCCGCGTGCAGCGCTCCCGCCGCGACCGCCGTATCGGTGTCGCGGGCCAGATCATCCGGCACCTGCTCAACCGGCTGCGACCGGATTCGAGTATGCGCGTGAATCGCCTGCTGCATCGTCGCCATGCCCGGCACGATCAATCCGCCCTGATGGCATCCCGTGGCATCCACCACATCCACGGTCAGGGCCGTGCCCGCATCCACTACCACCACCGAGCCGGGCCCGCGGTGAAACGCGCCGATGCAGGCCAGCCAGCGGTCGACGCCCAGGCATTCCGGTCGGGCATAGGCGCATTGCACACCCGCGGCACTCGCCGTGGACACCACCTCCACCGCCGCCCGGTCCAGTCGATCCCGGGACCAGGCCTGCAGCGGTGTAGCCAGATCGGCGTCGGCCACGGTCGCAAACCAGACCGGGCCATCGAAATCGGTCGGCAAGGTGTCGACCCAGTCGCCGCGCCCGTCATGGGCCAGCGCCTGAACCGGACCCGGTCGGCCGGCCGCATCGGCCCGGGCCCATTTCACCCGGGTGTTGCCGATGTCCACCAGCAGCGTCATGCCAGCCCCCGCACCGTGACATCGCCCGCATAACAGCGACGCACGCCGTCATCCAGCCGCACCAGCAGGGCCCCATCCGGCGCCAGACCGGCCGCGTACCCGGCCTGGCGGTGCCCGTCGATATCCACTTCGATCGGGGCATCCCGCAAGGCATCGAACTCCGGCCAGCGCCGCTGGAAGGGCGGGAAGCCATGCTTCTGATAATCCTGCATCGCGCCGATCACCGCGGCCAGACAGTGGCCGGCCACCCGGTTTCGCGGCGGCGGTACGGCGAGCAGCCGATCCAGGGCGGTCCAGGGCTGGTCCACGTCCCGGGCCTGCCCGGCTTCCATCGCGGCATTCAGGCCCACGCCGGTGACGATCCGGCAGCCGCCCGCCGCCTCGCCGCGATGTTCCATCAGGATTCCGCCGAGCTTGGCGCCGTCCACCAGCAGATCGTTCGGCCACTTGAGACCGATCTCGGCCAGGCCGAGGTCACGCAGGGCCTCGGCCAGGCGGATGCCCACCGCCAGTCCCAGCGCGCCAATCGCATTGGGCGCCGGATCAAACGTCCAGCTCAGCGACAGGTACAGATTCGCGCCATAGGGCGATACCCACTGGCGACCGCGACGACCGCGCCCCCCGCTCTGGTGCTCGGCGAACAAGGCATGGGCGCCGGTATCGGGCGCAGCCAGCAGACGGTCGCTGGTGGAATCAATCGAGCCGCAGACCGCGAGCGAGTTCAGCGCCGACGCGGCATCAACCGGCATCGCCTTGCGAATGGCATCCGCCTGCAACGGCTCGAACGGTCGCGCCAGCCGGTAACCGCGGCCGCGCACGGCATGAATGGTCACGCCAAGCCCCCGTGCCGCCGCCACCCGTTTCCATACCGCGGCCCGGCTCAGACCCAGCGTAGCCGCCAGCGCGGTACCGGAATGCCAGTGGCCGTCGGCCAGATGGTGGATGACAGCGCCGGGGTCCAGCGGCACGCGGGCGGATTCGCTCACCGGCGCCGGCGCAGCAGCATCACCTGCTCGAAGCGGCTTTCCTCCCCGGCCAGAAGCCGGGAGACATTGCTCCGGTGGGTGAACAGCATCAGCAACCACATGGCCAGGGCGAACAGAACCGGCGCCGAACCGAGTGCCGGCCACACCCAGACGGCCTGGGCGAACACGACCGCCCCCATTGCCAGCAGAATCGCCAGACTGACCATGCCGGAAAGCACCAGCACGGCCACGAACGTCAGCACCCCGGGCACCAGCGGCCCGGGCGCCAGCACGACAAGCACGCCGATGAGCGTCGCGGCCCCCTTGCCGCCGGCGAAACCGAAGTACACCGGATAGACGTGGCCGATCACCGCGGCGGCGCCGCAGGCGAATGCCAGCCAGCCCGGTCCACCCACCACCAGCAGCGGTAGCAGTCCGCCGGCAACCAGTCCCTTGGCCAGATCGAACAACAACACCAGCACGCCGTAGAGCTTTCCCCCGGTACGCAGGGCATTGGTGGCCCCGGCGTTGCCACTGCCGGCGGCGCGCAGGTCGGCCTTGCCCAGCAGCCGGCCGATCAACAGCCCACCCGACAGCGCGCCGATCAGATAGGCCGCGACAATCACCAGCAGTGTTGCAATCACAGGTTGCCCCCGATCAGCCGACGTTCACATTGTAGGAAAAATCGGTCTTCTGCGCGGCCGCCGCCCGCCGACCATAGAGCCGCTCGATCTCGCCGGCATAGCGCCGCGCCACGGCCCGCCTGCGCAGCTTCTCGGTCACGGTGAGCAGGCCATTGTCGACGCTCCAGACCTCGTCGACGACCGCCACCCGGCGGATCTGCGCATGACCCGGGAAATGGCGCAGGCGCTGACCAATGCGCTTGAGCATCGCCCGCTCGAGCTGCGGATCCCAGCGGTCCGCGGGGCTCTCGGGGTCCAGCCCCAGCGTGCCCATGAGGGCGTGCAGCGCCGCGTCATCGCAGGTCACCAGCGCCGCCAGATAGGGCCGGGCTTCGCCCACCACCGCCGCCCGGGTGAACAGCGGGTCCAGGCCGATGGTGCGTTCCAGCGGTTCGGGCGAGGCCTTGTCGCCGGTCGCCATCACGATGATTTCCTTGAGCCGACCGGTGAGAAACAGGCGGCTCTGGTCCAGACGGCTGACCTTGTCGCCGGTGCGCAGCCAGTTGCCGCCGGATTCCAGCACCGCCGCGGTGGCCTCGGCATCGCCCCAGTAGCCCTGCATCACGCCGGGGGTGCGCACCCACAGCTCGTTGTCGGGTCCCAGGCGGGTCTGCACGTCATCCAGTAGCGAGCCGACACTGGCGGGATCGTTGTCATCCATCCGGTTGACGCTGACCACCGGACCGGCCTCGGTCAGGCCATAGCCCTGCAGGATCGGCAATCCAAGGCCGATCAGCGTTCGCGCTACCGGCCGGGGCAGCGCCGCCGCCCCCGAAATCGCCACTTCCAGCCGGCCGCCGAAGGGCCGCAGGCAGGGTCGCGCCACTAGTTGCCGCAGTAGCGGCCAGATCAGATGCCGCAAACGTCGGGGCCCGCGCCCCTGCTGGCGTTCGAATACCGACCAGCCGAGTTCCGTGGTCAGGCGCACCAGCCGGCGCACCCATCGGGGCCGCCGGGTGAGACTGCGCTGGAGCTCGGTGTAGTAGTGCTCGTAGATTCGCGGCACCCCGACCAGCGCCGTCGGACGAGCGTTGGCCAGGGTCAGACTGAGAAATCGCGGATGGCGGCAGAACGAGAGCGTGGCGCCAGTAATCAGGGCGCGGTGGTAGTCGACCGTGCGCTCGTAGGCATGGGCCAGCGGCACGAATGACACCAGATGCTCGTCCACCGGCGTGTCCACCGCGCGGGCGCAGGCGTAGGCGTTCCACACCAGACTGGCATGGCTGAGCATCACCCCTCGGGCGCGGCCGGAGGTGCCGGAGGTATAGACCAGCGAGGCCAGCTCCGTCGGCGCCGGAGTCAACGACGCCCGCTGCGGCTCGTCGGGCAACCACTGATCGCCGGCCACCAGCCGCGTATCCCCGTCGGTATCCCCGTCAAGAGCGACCACGGTTTGCACCGCGGGACAGTCGTCCTCCGCCAGAATCGACCGCCACCAGCGGCCCTTGGCCACCACCACCAGCGCCGCGCCGCTGTCGCGCAACACGTCGCCGCTGCTCGCGGGCGTATCACCGCAGAACAGGCCTACCGACACCAGCCCCTGATCCAGCGCCGCCTGATCGACTGCCACCCAGCTCGGGCTGTTGCGCACCAGAATGGCGACTCGCGACCCGGCGGCGAGTTCGCTGCCGGCCAGACCGGCCCGCCAGCGGCCGACCAGCCGCTCGGCCTGTGCCCAGGTCAGGGATCGCCAGCGGCGGGCCGGCGGATCGAAGTAGCGATAGGCGGTTTCGTTGGGCGTGAGCGCCACCCGGCCGGCGAACAGCGCCGGCAGCGTGGTGGCCCGGGCGGCCGGTACCCAGTGCATGGCATCCGTCATGACGGCAACGACAACCAGGCCGTGCGCCGCGCCGCCGTCTCGGCGTCGCAGCGGCTGATCAAACGGAATCGCCACTGGTCAGCGGCCGGCGCCCGCGGGGCGAAGCGCCGCGTGAGCAGTTCGTCATCGCGGAACAGGTGCAGGGTTACCGGGGTCCCGGTCGGGACGCGTCGAAGCCGCCGGGTCAGGGTATCCGCCTCGGCACGCAGACCGTCCACTGCCACGATCACGTCCCCGGGGCACAGGCCGGCGGCTTCTGCCGGACTGTCCGTCAACACGTGCAGCAACCGCGCCGGCCCGGCGCCGGCATTGAGCCGCAGCCCCTGGGCCAGCAGAAAGGCTGCGCCGTCGCGGGTATCCGGCGTTACCCGGCGGGCCCGGACGCCGAAGCGCGCCAGGAGTTCGGCCAGGGGCAATTCTTCGGTGCCCCGCACGGCGCCGTCGAAGAAATCGGAGAGATCGGCGCCCGCCACCTTGGCGGCAATTGCCTCCAGCCCGTTATCAGACACCGGAATGCCCGGACGCCCGTGCTCGGCCCAGACCCGGGCCATCACGTCATCCAGGCTGACGTCGCCGTCCGTTCGGTCACGCAGCAGCAGATCCAGGCAAAGCGCCACCAGCGCCCCCTTGCCGTAATAGCTGACCACCGCATTGGGGCTGTTCTCGTCCGGCCGGTAGAACTTGGTCCAGGCATCGAAGCTGGACTGGGCCAGGCTCTGGCAGCGCCGGCCCGGATTGCCGGCCAGCCGGTTGGCGATCCGCTGCAGCCGGCCGAGGTACGCGGTTTCGTCGATCAGCCCGGCCCGCACCAGGGCCAGATCGTCGTAGTAGCTGGTCACCCCTTCGTAGGCCCACAAATCCTCGAAATGGGCTTCCGTCGCAAGGTCGCTGTCGGCCACCGCGGCCGGTTGAATCCGCTTGACGTTCCAGAGGTGGAAATATTCGTGGCTGCACAGGCCGAGCAACTCGGCATAGGCGTCGCTGCGAGCGGCGGCACCAGCCACCGGCAGTGCGTTGCGGTCGACCAGCAGCGCGGCACTCGCCCGGTGCTCGAGACCGCCGTAACCGGCGCCGGCGATCTGGGCCAGAAACAGGTAGTTGTCCATCGGCATCTCGCCGAACACCGCCGCCTGGGCTTCGCACACGCGGGTCAGATCGGCGGCCAGCTTCTCGCGATCGGCATCATGACGCCCCAGACAGACAAAGGCATGTGGCACCCCGCCGGCCTGGAAGTCGATCCGGTCGATGTTCCGCCCCATAGCCACGGGATGATCAATCAGGCTCCGGTAATCATCCGCGGCATACTCGCCGAAACCTGCCGCATCGACCGCCACGGCGGGCAGACTGGTGGCCACTTGCCAGTCGTGATCAGGCAGCGGTGACAGACGAACCCGACAGGGCGACGTTTCCCGACCCACCGGACGCAGATAGACCGAGGTGCCGTCGAAGAAACCACGCTGATCATCCAGATAAGCGGCGCGCACCGAGCTGTCGCGCGCGTGCAGCTCGTAAGTCAGGGTCAGGGCGCCCGCCACCGGCGCCACCTGCCAGGTCTGTTTGTCGATCTTGCGTACGACGACCGGGTTGCCTGCCGCATCGCTGGCGGCCACCGACAATATGTTGCGGGCGAATTCGCGAATCAGATAACTGCCCGGCACCCAGGCCGGCAGCGTGAACCGCTGGCCTTCGGTATCGGGCGCGGGCACGGTGCAGGTCACGCGGAATCGGTGTCCACGCGGCGAAACGGCGCTGACCTCGTACTCGACCGGTGTCATCGGCATGCCGGGTTCCTGAAAGGCGCGCGATTCTACGCCGCTGCCGGCCGGATTGCATGCAGCGTGCCGGGCTGGTCGGCTTTCCGCCCCTCAGGTTTTCTGCAAGACTCCCGATAACCATAGACAAGGTACCGCATCGGGTGGCGCAACCGGACGGCGACCGGAACCTTCCGGCGCCGCTGCCACCCCGGTGGCGTTTGTCTTTCCCTGGAGTTTGTCGATGCCCAATCGCCTTCCGCAACTGCGAGGGTGTCCCGCCAGTCCGGGACGGCAGCGCGGGGCCACCCTCGTTTTTACCGCGTTCACGCTGGTCGCGCTGGTGGCAACACTGGGTCTGGCGGTGGACGTGGGGCGGCTGTACGCCACCCAGACCCAGCTTCAGCGCACGGCTGAGGTTGCGGCGCTGGATGCGGCACGCGCTCTTGGAGGCTGCGGATTGGGTACGCCATCGCCTCCTCCAGAACGTTGTGACCTTGGCCCGAATCCGACCGAACAGGAATCCGCTCAATGCGCGGTAGACAATGCCATCGACAACCAATCTGACGATGACGGCGCACCAGCGATTAGTAATGATTTAGTTTTAGGCATTCAACAATCTAACGGCTCTTTATTGAGCTTCGAGCCGAGTAATCAGTTCGATGCCGACTCGGCCCAGGTCACCCTGACCCGCCCGGCGCCGACGCCGCTGGTGGCATTTTTCACTGCCGATCGCCCGCTGACCGCCTCGGCCACCGCCATCAGTCGTCCCCAGGCGGGTATTTCGGTTGGCACGTCGCTGGCCCGCATTGGCGGACTCGACGGCAGCGAGGGCATTCTGGCCGCCCTGCTCGGCACCAACCAGGTGAACCTCGTCAGCTACGAGGGCCTCGCGGATGCCCAGCTCACGATCGGGGATCTGCTACAGGCCGACGCGACGGTTACCGGCGTCGAGGACCTGCTGCAAACCAACTTCACGCTACCAGAATCACTCGGCTTCCTGGCCGACACGCTGGATGCCACCACCGGCTCCGCCAACGCTCTGGCCGCTGCAACGCTCCGGGACCTGGCCGATCTGGCCGATCCCGGCCGCAGTTCGCAGCTGGGCCAGATACTGAATATCGAGGAGGGCTTCGAGGACCTGGCAGCGAGCCTGCCCCTCAACGCCCTGGATCTTCTCACCGGGCTGGCGCAGGCGGCCAACCTGGGTTCGCCCGTCGATCTTCCCGTGGGCGTGGACCTGGGCGGCATCGCAACCGTGGATGGGCAAGTCAACATCATCGAGCCACCGCAGATCGCCTTCGGCCGGGCGGGCCTCGACGGCAGCAACCAGCCGCGTACCCGCGCAACCACCGCACAGGCCGCGATTCAGCTGAACGTGACGGTGCTCGACGTGTTACCGGGGCTACTGGGCGGGCCGTTTCTCAATCTGCCGATCTACATCAAGGTGGCATCTGCCGAAGCCACGCTGGACGACATCCAGTGTGCGGGCCAGACACCGCTGGCCGAAAACGACGGAACCTTCCAGCATTTCGTCGAGGTCGGCGCGACCACCCGCATCGCCGATCTCGGCATCGGCGAGTTTGCCGACATCGGTGCGTTCGACCCGCAGCCACCCGCACCCGGTCAGGACATCACGATTCTGAACATTGCCGGCGTGGCCCAGGTCACCGCGGAGAACGCGCCGCGAGTTTCGGTCGGGGCGCCGGATTCCGAGGCAGTGGAGTTCGTCGGCCCCTTCCCCCCGCAGGACGAGGCCGAGATTCAGACAGAAACGGTTGGCCCGGATCTTTCCGATTCCCTGAATGGCGCGCTGAGCGGTCTGTCCGACAACCTGCTGGCGAATCTGGACGTCGACCTCTTCAACGCCGGCGCCCTGGGCGACGTCTTCGATGCCCTGGACGGGCTGGTAGGCGGACTGATCGGCGGATTGCTGGACGGCATTCTGGACGGTCTGCTGGGCGGGTTGCTCGGTCTGGGCAATCCCAATAGCGGCGATCTGCTTGACCTCGTTACCGGCATTCTGGAACCGGTACTCGATACGCTGGACGATGCCCTGCTGGAACCACTGTTCAACCTGCTGGGCCTGAGTGCCGGCGCGGCCGACGTTTCCGTGCAGTCGGTCCTGATCAACCAGCCCGCGATCTACTGCACCGACCGTCAGTGCAACGCGGACTAGCAAGCGCTTTCCACTAAACTGCCGCCGTTCACCAGCCTCGATGATCCAGCCCCAGCTTTTCCGCCAATGCCGCGAGCTTGCGGGTGGGTGATACCGCCACCCCCTGCCCGGCCCAGGACAGCAGGGGCAGATCGGCATGGGAATCCGAATACATGATCACTTCGGTCGGCTCGACGCCATCGCCCAGCACCGCGCGGACACGGGCCAGCTTTTCGGCGTCGCGGCAGTTCAGGCCATTCATGCCGGCCAGCCGGTCGTCGCCGGTCCAGGCCACGCGCGAACAGACCACTTCCTCGATACCCAGTCGCCGGGCCAATGGTTCGACGTAGATGTCGAGACTGGCGGTGGCCAGGATCACCCGGTCCCCTGCGGCCAGGTGTTCGCGCAGGCAGTCCAGCGCGGCCGGGCGCATGCCGTGTTCGAGCAGATCGTCGACGAATGCCTGCGCCCAGGCCAGCAGCCGCTGCCGCGGCTGGCCGCCGGCAACGCTGACCAGCACCGCGCGCTTGATTCCGGTTCGCCGGTTGGCCAGCCAGCCCCGCACGACGCGTACCGGCAACCACAGCAGGCCAACCACACAGGCCGGATGACGGCGCAGATAGCCGCGAAGAAACGGCAGGAACGTATCGTGACGGGTCAGGGTCTCATCGAGATCGAATACCGCCACCCGCCGGGTGCCGACGGCCGCCGACCCAGTGGGATCGGCTACCTCCGCCTGCATTCCCGGCCCCCGATCACCGTGGGCATGCTCAGCCGGCCACGGCCTCGGCGGCTGCCGTGGCTTCACCGGGCCGGACCTGATAACCCGACTGCTGCAACACCGTTTCCAGCGCGGCCAGACAACGGGCGACGTTCTCCGGGCGGCTACTCTGGCCCATCAGGCCGATGCGCCAGATCTTGCCGGCCAGCGGGCCGAGACCCGCGCCGATTTCGATCCCGTGGTCCTCGAGCAAGCGCCGACGCACGCCGGCCTCGTCCACGCCCTCGGGCACCCGGACCGCATTGAGTTCCGGCACCCGTTCCGCCGCGGGCACGGCCATGGTCAGCCCCATGGCTTCCAGTCCGGCGACCAGGCCTTCGTGGCAGCGCCGATGGCGCGCCCAGACCGATTCCAGCCCTTCTTCCAGAATCATCACCAGCGATTCATGCAGCCCGTAGAGGGCGTTCACCGGCGCGGTGTGGTGATAGGCCCGCTGGGCGCCGCCGCTCCAGTAGCCGGTCAGCAGCGACAGGTCCAGGAACCAGCTCTGTACCGGCGCCTGGCGTTCGTTCATCACGTCCTGGGCCCGCTTGCTGAAGGTTACCGGCGACAGGCCGGGCGGGCAGGACAGACATTTCTGTGTGCCGGAATAGCAGGCGTCGATGCCCCAGTCGTCAATGCGCACGGGCACCCCGGCCAGCGACGTCACCGTGTCCATGAGCACCATCGCCCCCGCCTCGTGGGCGATCTTCGCCAGCGTTTCGCCATCCGACAGGGCGCCGGTCGAGGTTTCGGCGTGGACGAACGCCACCAGCTTCACCGGGCCCACGCGCTTGAGTTCCGCGCGCAGGGCCTCCGGATCGACGGCCCGGCCCCAGTCCTGGTCCACCGTGGTCACCTCGGCACCGGCGCGGCGGGCCATTTCGGCCAACCGGCCGCCAAACACCCCATTGACGCAGACCACTACCTTGTCGCCGGGCTCCAGCAGATTGACGATGGTGGCTTCCTGGCCGGCGGTGGCCGGACCGGAGATGGGCATCGTCAGATCGTTGTCGGTGAGAAACACCGCGCGCAGATGCGCCTTGATCTGGTCCATCAGGCGAATGAACTCGGGGTCCAGATGCCCGATGGTGGTACGACCCATCGCGGCAAGCACGCGATCGTGCACGTCGGAGGGGCCGGGCCCCATGAGCAGGCGTTTGGGCGGCTGAAAACTGGTAAGCGTCACAGGCGGGTGCTCATCAAAGTCAAACCAGCGCGGTACGATACTGGATTCGCCGCAAGCTGGCTAACCCCTGCCCGCCGGGCGGCACCTTGAAATGGGTGCCTTGCCCGGCGCGTTCCGTCGCCTCGATGTCCGCCAAACCATGCCCAGAGTCCGTCCCATCAATCCCGCCCAGATTCGGGATTTCGAGCAGGCCATCGGCCGCCCCCTCGCCCGCGAGGTGCCGCTGGCGCCGCTGACCACCTTTCAGGTCGGTGGAACCGCCGAGTGCCTGCTCGAAACTCGTGGCGCGGACGACCTGGCAAACGCCGTGCGCGCCGCGCGCCGACTGGACATCGACTACCTGCTGCTGGGTTGCGGCGCCAATCTGCTGGTCGGCGACCGCGGCCATCCCGGACTGGTGATCCGCAATAGCAGCGGCGCGATCAACGTGACCGGCCATCGGCTCACCGCGGACAGCGGCGCCATCATGTACCCGGATGTCATCGACGCGGCGGTTCACCGCGGCCTGTCCGGCCTGGAACATTTCGTCGGCATCCCCTCCACCGTCGGCGGGGCGCTGTGGCAGAACCTGCATTTTCTGTCGCCGCCGCCCGAGCGGGACCGCACCATGTTCATCGCGGAAGTGCTGGAAAGCGCGCAGCTACTCACCGCCGAGGGAGAGTACCGGGAGGTGGGCGTGGATTACTTCCGGTTTGGCTACGACTACTCGGTGCTGCACGACCGCGACGACATCGTGCTGTCCGCCACCTTCGCGCTGACCCCGGCCGACGCCGCACGGCTACGCGAGATCATGGCCGCCAATCTCGACTGGCGCGGCCAGCGTCATCCGCCGCTGGGTACGGAACCCTCGGCCGGTTCGATCTTCCGCAAGATCGAGGGCATCGGCGCGGGCCGGCTGATCGACGAGTGCGGCTTGAAGGGACTGATCTGCGGCGGCGCGCAGATTTCACCGCGGCACGCCAACATCATCGTCAACCGGGGCGGCGCCACTGCCGCCGATATCTGCGCGCTGATCATGCACGCGCAGCAAGTGGTGTCGGCCGAGACCGGTCACTGGCTCACGCCCGAAATCGGGTTCGTGGGCGAGTTCGCGCCGGTAACGCGGCTGCCCGCCGACACGCGGGCGCCCTGAAATAAAGTTGTCATCTGACGCTGGCAAATTATGAACTCGACAGCGGCTTCGGGGGTATGCCCCGTGTCGCGAGCCGACCTGCGGGTCGGCTTTTTTGTGGGCGGCGTCCGGCCGGCTCAGTCCCTGAACGACGGGTCGCGCCGATCTAGCTTGCGCAGCAGACCCGGCCAGGCAAGCTTGCCGCCCAGCCCGCGCGTGACCTTGTCCGCCTGCTGCTTGATGCCGGCCACGATCGGATCGGGCACTTCCCGCAGGGTCTGACCGGTGCTCTGCGCCAGCACCTGTATCTGGCAGGCGCTCTCCAGCAGGTACATGGCCAGAAAGGCGTCGGCCACTGTCTCGCCCACGGTCAGCAGCCCGTGGTTGCGCAGGATCAGATTGTTGGCATCGCCCAAGTCGGCCACCAGTCGCGGCTTTTCGTCCTCGTTGAGGGCCACGCCCTCGTAGTCGTGATACCCCAGCGAGGCCAGCGGAAACAGCGACTGCTGCGAATAGGCCCGCAGGCCTTCGTCCTGAACCGACACGGCGATGCCGTTGCGGGTGTGCAGGTGCAGCACACAGAGCGCGTCCTCGCGGGCGGCGTGGATGGCGCTGTGAATGGTGAACCCGGCCGGGTTGGTGTCGTAGGGCGAGTCCATCACCTTGTTGCCCTCGGCGTCGATCTTGACCAGCGAGCTGGCGGTAATCTCCTCGAAGAACATGCCGTAGGGGTTGATCAGGAAATGGTGCTCGGGCCCGGGCACCCGGGCCGAAATGTGCGTGAACACCAGATCATCCCAGCCGAACATGGCCACCAGCCGGTAGCAGGCGGCCAGGTCCACCCGGCGTTCCCACTCGGCGTCGCTGACCTGGCGACGGACATCCTGGTTGGTTGTAGCGGCTGTCACCATGAACATCCCCTTCGGTGGCGTATCGGGACCGTCGGCACCGGCCTGATGCCGCCAGTTGTGTGATACCGACTCTAACCCGCGCCGCACCACTGGCGCGAGCCGCTGTCCAAGCCCGTCACAATGTTACGATCACGCGCTTTCGACTGGCCGTTCGCCGCCCGGCACGGCACAACGAGGATTGATGATGATGCTGACCCTTTCGAGTGTGCGCAGCCCCTGGCTGCGCCTGGCCGGTGCCGGCGTGCTGATGCTGGTCCTGCCCCTTGCCCAGGCCGCAACCTATGAAGTCACCGTGCTCGACGACACGGTGGCCGCGGACGGCGACTGCACCCTGCGGGAGGCGCTGGACAACGCCAATGCCAATGCGGTCGATAACGAGGACTGCCCGGCTGACGGCACGCCGGGCGACGACATCATCACCTTCGCCAGCGGCCTGGCCGGCAACACGCTGGAACTGCCCACGATGGCGCTGGCAGTCAACGATGCTGGCGGCAACGCGCTGACCATCGACGGCGGCGATCCCGACATCGACAGCGATCAACCCCGGGTTCTCCTGGATGCCCTGGCCGAAAACGATGCCGATCACCGAGTGCTCGAACTGGACACGCCCCTGACCCTGCAGCGGGTCAATCTCGCCGGCGGCCGGGCAACCACTGCCAACGGCGGCAACATCATCGCCCGCGCTGCGCTGACTCTGGAAAGCGTGAATATCGTCAACGGGCTGGCCACGGGCACTGCCGCGGGTACCGGAGCCGGGGGCGCCGTCTATATCGATGTCGGCGGCAGCCTGAACGCCAGTGGCAGCAGCCTCAACAACAACACCGCCTATCGTGCCGGCGGCGCCATCGCCGACGGCTCCGGCGCACCCGGCAACGTGCAATTCTCGGGCGGTTTCATCACCCGTAACGTGGCCGGCGAGCGTGACGAGGATGGCGACAGCGAGGGCTTCGACCCCGCCGACGGCGGCGGCCTGCATCTGCCCAACGGTGGGGTGCTGCAGGAAGATGCCAACATCAATAACAACCTGGCCACCGGCAACGGTGGCGGTATCTGGCTGGGCGGCAGCGGCACGCTGACGATCACCGCGTCCAATCTGACCAGCCACGATGCCGAAGGCGAGGGTGGTGGCAATATCTACAACGATGGCGGCGCCATCGAAATCGTCGAAAGCACCATCACCGACGGCGACGCGTCCGGCGAGAACGGAGACGGCGGCGGCATCCTCAGCCGCGGCGGCAGCATCCAGATCAACGGCAGCATTCTCAATGCCAACTATGCGGCGCGTAACGGCGGCACGCTCGCCCTGTTCGACGGCGCGTCGTTCAGCGCCAGCCGCGTCGCCTTCGCCAACAACGGGCTGCAGCCCGATCCAGAAGACGGCAGCAATATCCGCACACTGCGTGGCGGCGGCATCTACGTGGATGGTGCCAGCACCGTGGCGCTGGACACCGTGTCCCTGCGCGGCAACGGCGCTGCCATCGCCGGCGGCGCCATCTGGAGCGACGGCGGCACCTTGACGGGCAGTCAGATCGACGTCACCAGCAATGGCGCGGCCGGCGCGGATGTCGGTCAGGGCGGCGCGGGTGTCTATCTGGCCAGCGGCAGTCTCGACTGGAGCAATTCCCGCCTGCGCAACAACGCGGCGGACGGGGAAAGCGGCTCCGGCGGCGCCCTGTTCAACGCCGGTGCCGACGTCACGCTGACCCGAACCGAACTGTTCCGCAACACCGCCGAACGGGCCGGCGCGGCGATCGAAATGACCGGCGGCAACCTGCAGCTAAATCAGGTCACCCTGGGCGGCGATGATGAAGCCGACGGCAACATGACCGGCAGCAACCCCGGCAACGGCGGCGGGCTGCATGTCAGCGGCGGCACCGCCCGCATCGACGACTCGGTGGTGGCCTTCAATTCAGCCAGCCAGGGCGGCGGCCTCTGGAACGGCGGCAACAGCACGCTGGTGGTGACCAACAGCACCATCTCGGGCAACCAAGCCACGGTCAGCGATGGCGGCGGCGTCTATCAGATCAGCGGCGGCAGCAGCCAGCTGCGTTTCAGCACGGTCGCGCAGAATCGCGCCGCCGGCGATGGTGGTGGTTTGGCCGTGGGCGCGACACCCACGCCGGACATCGCGCTGGCCAGCAGCCTGGTCACTGGCAACAGCGCCGATGGCGAGGGCAACGACTTCGTGGCCGATGCCGTCGAGGTCGACGCCAATACCGTCACCACGGGCGCGGATAGCCTCGACGACCTCCAGCTGTTCGGCGGCCCCACCACCACCCACCCGCTGCAGGCGGACTCTCCCGCCGTCGACGCCGGTGCCGACGCGCTGTGCAACGACCCGGCCGTCAACCTGCGCGACCAGCGCGATGCAGAGCGCATTACGCCCTGCGACAGCGGCGCCTTCGAACGCGCGGACGCCCCGCGTCTGACCGTCACCAACACCGCCCCCGAGGCGGTGAACGCCACCCTCGACAGCGACCTGCTGGTGCTGGCCTTCCGCCTGGAGAACACCGGCGACGACGATGTCACCCTGAGCGGATTCCGCGCGGACATGTTGCTCAACAGCGGGGTCGAGGCACTGATCGGGCTGCGACTGCGTGACCTGGATGCGCCGCTGGAATTCGAGATCGTCGTGGACGAGAACGGCAACGGCATCCTCGATGACAACGAAACGGACGTGGTTGGCACCGGTGACGGAACCGGCACCCAGTTCCAGTTCGACGGCGGCGCCGGGCGAGTATTCGACGCGGGCGAAAGCGAAAGCCTGCTGGTCGTGCTGCGCGCCCTGCCGGAGCCGGAAGAGCCGGTCGACGACCCGCTGGTGCAGAACTGGCAGGTCGATGCCCCGCTGATGGCCGGCGGCCTGCTGGCCGGCCTGCTGGTGATGGTCCGCCGTCGGCGCGGCCGCCACGGCTGGCTGATGCTGGCGGTGCTGGTGGCCGTGGGGCTGAGCGCCTGCAGCGAAGGCGACGAAATTCCGCCGCCGGACCCGATCTTCTTCGGCGATCCGGCGATTCAGGGTGATGTCCGTTTCCGGCTGTTGGAACTGGAAGCCGCCGGCAGCACCGACAGCGTGGTCGTCGGCCAGGGTCTGCCAGTGTTCGGGCCCGGCATCCTGATCAACCTGTAGATCCCATCCGGCCGTGGCAATCCGCTTGTCACGGCCGGCTTGACAGGTGATGTGAATCCCGGTTCACTTCTTGGGCAGTCCAAGCCGAACCACTGCCATCGCCTACCGAGAAACCAATCTCATCAGGTCGCGCCGGGCCAGCACTCGGGCCGCCATTCTGCAGGCCGCGCGGCAGCGAATTGCCGCGGGCGGTTATCAGGCGGCCCAGATGCAGATCGTGGCGGCCGATGCCGGCGTGGCCACCGGCACCATCTACCGGCATTTCCCGTCCAAGGCGGAGCTGTTCGCCACCGTGTTCCAGCGCGTGGCCGGGCAGGAAGTCGATGCCGTTGCGGCCGCCGCCGGTGGGCCTGATAGTGCCGCCATCCGCCTGCAGCGCGTCGCCGAGACCTTCATTCAGCGAGCGCTAGCGGCGCCGCGCCTGGCCTATGCCCTGCTCGCCGAGCCGGTCGACCCGCTGGTGGAGGCCGAACGGCTGGTGTTCCGGCGTACCTATGCGGCGATCCTGGCGGACCTGGTCGGTGACGGCATCCGGCAGGCGGCATTTCCGCCGCAATCGCCCGACCTCAGCGCCACCGCCCTGGTGGGCATGCTGGCGGAAACACTGGTCGGTCCGCTATCGCCACAGGCCGCCGACCCGCCGGCGTTACCGGTCAACGAATTCACCCAGCAGACCGTAGCACTGTGCCTGCGCGCGGTCTCGGCACGGAGCCACCCATGAGCCATCCCGATCCGATCGACCACGGCGCCGAATGGCCCGACATTACCCATCCCACCCACGACGTCACCAACCAGCCGCCCCCGCTGACCGGCGCCAACGCCTATACCGGCGACCAGGCCCTTGTGGACGCCCTGGCTCGCGAGGGCGGCGGCTGGGGCGACGAACAACTGCGCCGCTTCGGGGCCATCTGCGGTGAGGAGTTGCTGGACATCGGGTTCCAGGCCAACGAGAACCCGCCGAAGCTCCGGGCCTTCGATCGCTACGGCCACCGCATCGACGAAGTCGAGTTCCATCCCGCCTATCACCGCTCGATGCAACTGGCCCGGGAACACGGCCTGCACAGCCTGACCTGGACGGCCGACCGCGACGGCGCGCAGGTAGTCCGCTCGGCCCTGGCCTACCTGCACAACCAGTTCGAGTCCGGGACCATGTGCCCCATCACCATGACCCACGCCGCGGTCCCGGCGCTGAAGCATCAGCCGGATGTGGCCGAACAATGGCTGCCGGGCATTCTGGCACCGGATTACGACCCGAGCTGCCGCCCGTTCGAGCAAAAGACGGGGCTGACGATCGGCATGGGCATGACCGAGAAACAGGGTGGTTCCGACGTGCGCGCCAATACCACCCGCGCCACCCCGCTGGGCACACCGGGACCCGGCCGCGAATACGAGCTGGTGGGCCACAAATGGTTCTTCTCGGCGCCCATGTGCGACGGTTTTCTGGTGCTGGCCTACAGCGAGGGCGGGCTGTCCTGCTTCCTGCTGCCCAAGTGGCGTCCGGAAGGCGTCCGCAATGCCATCCACATCCAGCGGCTCAAGGACAAGCTGGGGGACCGCTCCAACGCCTCGTCCGAAGTCGAATTCCGCGGCGCCTTCGGCTGGATGATCGGGGCCGAGGGCCGGGGCGTGCCCACCATCATCGAGATGGTCGGCCAGACCCGGCTGGACTGTATGGTCGGCTCGGCCGGGCTGATGCGCCAGGCCACCGCCCAGGCGATTCACCACTGCGCCCATCGCGAAGCCTTCGGCCGCCCCCTGATCGAACAGCCGCTGATGACCAACGTGCTGGCCGATCTGGCGCTGGAATCGGAAGCCGCCCTGGCGCTGTCATTGCGGCTGGCGCGGGCATTCGGCGCCGCGGCCAACGGCGACGAGACGGAAAAGGCGTTCGCCCGCCTGGCCACCCCGGTAGGCAAATACTGGATCTGCAAGCGCACCCCCGCGCAGGTCAACGAGGCCCAGGAATGCCTGGGTGGCGCCGGCTACGTGGAAGAAACCATCATGCCGCGGCTGTTCCGGCAGTCGCCGCTCAATTCCATCTGGGAGGGCTCGGGCAATGTCCAGTGCCTGGACGTGCTGCGAGCGATGAGCCGGGATGCCGAATCGGTCGAGGCGGTGATCGCCGAACTTCGCGCCTCGCGCGGCCAGCATCCGGCATTCGACGCCCATCTCGCCCGCCTGCTGGCACAGTTCGAACGGCCCGCCGACCTCGAACCCCGAGCGCGGCGGTTCACCGAAGACCTGGCCCTGGGCCTGCAGGCCTCGCTCCTGATCCGCGCCGGCAACGAGCCGGTGGCAAAGGCCTTCTGTGCCGGCAGACTGGGCGAACAGAGCTATCTGGCCTACGGCACGCTGCCGGAAGGCCTCGATCAACGCGCCATCGTCGAACGGGCACGGCCCGCCTGACCCTCCACCGGAAGCCACCATGCAATACGAGACACTCGACACCACCGTCCGCGACGGCGTGGCCGTCATCACCCTGAACCGGCCCGACCAGCTCAACGCCCTCAATCAGGCCATGCTGCGGGAACTGCCCCGGGCACTGGATGCCGCCGAGGCCGACGACAACGCCCGGGCGGTGCTGCTGCGCGCCAACGGCCGCGCCTTCTCCAGCGGCGCCGACCTCAAGGAAGGCGTGGGCAGCGGCATGACCCGCGGCGACTTCAAGCTGGGCGACCCGCTACGGGTGCACTACAACCCGCTGATCGAGAAGCTGCGCGGGCTGGACATGCCGGTGGTGTCGGCGGTACAGGGCCTCGCGGCCGGCGCCGGCTGCAGCCTGGCGCTGGCAGTGGACATGGTGGTAGCCGGCCGGGCCGGCGCTTTCCAGATGATCTTCAGCAGCATCGGCCTGGTACCGGATGCCGGGGCCACTTATCTGCTGCCGCGGCTGGCCGGAAGGGCCAAGGCCCTGGGTGCCATGCTCACCGGCGAGGTGATCGACGCCGAACGCGCCGAGCGCTGGGGCCTGATCTGGCAGGTGGTGGACGACGCCGAGCTGGAGGACACCTCGATGTCGCTGGCGGCGTCACTGGCGGCCCGCCCCACGCAGGCACTGGCCTGGACGCGGCAACTGGTCGACGCCGGCGCGGGGGACAGCCTCGCCGGCCAGATGGCCGGCGAAGCCGATTACCAGGATGCCTGCCAGCACACCGAGGACTTCGCCGAGGCCATCAGCGCTTTCATGGAAAAGCGGCCGCCGACCTTTCGCGGCCGCTGACGGCTAGTCGGCGTAGAGCGCCTCGATCTGGTCGGCGTACTTGTCGTAGACCACCCGGCGCTTGAGCTTCATGGTCGGCGTCAGTTCGCCCCCGTCGATGGTGAAATCCTCCGCCAGCAGCCGGTAGTGCTTGATTGTCTGCACCCGCGCCAGACGCGCGTTGACCGCGGCCAGCTGCTGGTCGAACCAGGCCCGGAAGCGATCACACTCGGCGGCTTCGGCGGCAGTCTTTGCCGGGCTGCCGGCCGCAGCCGCGGCTTCCGGCAGGGATTCCTCGTCCAGCGTGATCAGGGCGGACAGGTACTTGCGGCGATCGCCGATCACGCAGCACTGGCTGACCACGCCGATGGTCTTGAGCTCGCCCTCGACATGGGCCGGGGAGATGTTCTCGCCGCCGGCGGTAATGATCAGCTCCTTCTTGCGATCGGTGATGTGCACGAAACCGTCGTCGTCGATGTGGCCGACATCGCCGGTGTGCAGCCAGCCGTCCGCATCCAGGGTGTCGCGGGTGGCTTCCTCGTTATCGAGATAGCCCATGAACACACTGGGACCGCGCATCAGGATCTCGCCGTCATCGGCGATGCGGATTTCGGTTTCCGGATAGGGCTTGCCGATGGCTCCGCGCTTCACCTCGCCGGGCACGTTGAGCGTGCCGGCCCCGGTGGTTTCGCTCTGACCCCAGACCTCGTAGAGCATCAGATCCAGGCCGGCGAAGAAGTCCAGGGTCTCGCGCGAGATCGGCGCCGCGCCGGTACCCCGGAAGCGGGTGCGATCCAGACCGAGTCGCTGCTTGACCTTGCTGAATACCAGCTTCTCGGCCAGCGGATACAGCAGCGGCCGACTGCCGCCGTTCTCCTCCGCCGCCGCGGCCTTCAGGCCCACCGATTTCGCCCAGGCCACGATCTTCTTCTGCACCGGCGAGGCCTCGGCCCCGGCCGCCTGCATGCGATGCTGAATCTTCTCCCACACGCGGGGCACGGCAAAGAAGGTCTGCGGGCGCACGGCGGCGAGCGTGGCGCCGAGTTCCTCCAGGCTGGGGGCGAACCAGATGGTGCCGCCAAAGGTGATCGGACCGTGGATGGAAAACATCTGTTCGGCGATGTGCGACAGCGGCAGGTAGCTGATCTGATCGTCGCCGGCACGGGCGTCGACCTTGCGGGCCACGGTACTGGCGGTCCAGATCAGGTTGTGATGCGACAGCTGCACGGCCTTGGGATTGCCGGTGGTGCCCGAGGTGTAGATCAGGGTGGCGGCGTCATCCCGAGTCTGGGCGGCAATGCGGGCCTCCAGGTCCTCGGCGTTGTCGGTCTGATCGCCCAGCGCCAGCAGCTCCTCCCAGGCATGGACATCCTCGGCCGGGTCGGACCCGTCCATCATCACGATGGCCTTGAGCTCGGGCAGCTGGTCGCGAACCCTCTGGAACTTGGCCAGATGCTCGGCGTTTTCCACCACCACGACCTGGGCCTTGCAATGACCGGCCACGTAGGCGCACAGCTCCGCGCTGGAGGTGGTGTAGATGCCTGCCGGCATCCCGCCGGCAGCGATCGCGGCCAGATCGGCAATCAGCCACTCGGCCCGGTTGAAGCCGATGATGGACACCGCCCGACCGCGTTCCAGCCCGAGTGCCATGAAACCGCGCGCAGCCAGCATTACGTCGCGCTCGTACTCGCGCCAGGTCATGGTCTGCCAGCCATCGCCCTGCGGACTCTTGAGCGCCGCCGTATCCGCCCGCGTGCGCGCAGTCTGGCGGAAAATCTGGATCACGTTCTCGCTCATGCGGCGCTTCCCCTCTTGTGGTAATTGACCGTTCGTTCAGCGGCCGTTGATGGTAGCAAACGATCCGGGGTTTGGACCGCTGCCGCTCACCGGGCTAGTCTTCGGCTTCGGCTTCCCTGATCCTTCGACCTGCCATGTTCCCTCGCCTGTTCGCTCTCGGCCTGATTGCCATGACCGCCACCGCCCAAGCCGACATTCGCACCGATACCCTGTCCTACGACATCGACGGCACCGAACATCGCGGCTATGTCGCGTATGACGACAGCCTCGAGGGGCCGCGTCCCGGGGTACTCGTCATCCACGAGTGGTGGGGCCTGAACGACTACGCCAGGAAGCGGGCACGCGATCTGGCGGCAATGGGCTATGTGGCCTTCGCCGCCGACATGTACGGCGGCGGCCGTACCACCGAGGACCCGGCCGAGGCGGGTGAATGGTCCAAGGCTGCCGGCCCGGAACTACGCGGGCTGGCCGCGGCGGGACTGGAGCAACTGGCGGGACATGATCGCGTCGATGCCGACCGGCTGGCGGCCATCGGCTTCTGCTTCGGCGGCACCAGCGTGCTGCAGCTGGCCTACAGCGGCGCCGACCTGGGCGGCGTGGTGAGCTTCCACGGCAGTCTGCCGGTACCCGGGGACGGCGATGCCATCGACGCCGCCATTCTCGTCCAGCACGGCGCGGCCGACTCGCTGGTGCCCGCAGCGAACGCCTACGCCTGGCAGCGGGCAATGGCCGAACGTGGCGGCGTGGACTGGCATTTCGTCGCCCATGGCGGCGCGAAACACGCCTTCACCAACCCGGCTGCCGACGCGCTGGGCATGGACGGGGTTGGCTACGATGCCACGGCCGCCCAGCGGTCCTGGGCCCACATGCAGCGTTTCTTCGACGAGCTGTTCGCGCGCTAGGGGGCTGTTTTTTTTCAGCAACCCCTAGTCGAACGAACCGCCGCGACCGGCGCCGCCGGCGAAGCGGGACGCCCCGGCGGCGGCCTGCTCGATCGAGGCCAGGCCGTGCTCGAACTCGTTGGCCAGGGCCGAATCCGCCGGCAGCGACCACTGCTCGAGGGCGGACAGCCGGTCGTGGCGCAGGCAGTCCTGCGGAAACGATGCTAGCTGGCGGGCCAGTTCCAGCGCCGCCGCCTCGGCAGTGCCGGGCGCCACGCAGCGGTTGACCAGTCCCCAGTCCAGGGCTTCGCGAGCATCCACGGGCCGGCCGGTGAGAATCATGTCCATGGCCCGGCTGGCGCCTATCAGGCGCGGCAGGCGCACGGTGCCGCCATCGATCAGCGGCACCCCCCAGCGCCGGCAGAACACGCCGAACACCGCGTCTTCCGCCGCCACGCGCAGATCGCACCAGCAGGCCAGCTCCAGCCCGCCGGCCACGGCGTGGCCCTCCACCGCGGCGATCACCGGCTTGGACAGCGCCATCCGGGACGGCCCCATCGGCCCGTCGCCGTCCGGCGCCACCCGGTTACGCCGTTGCCCCGACGCCACCGCCTTGAGGTCGGCACCAGCGCAGAAGTGCCCGCCGCTGCCGGTCAGAACGGCCACCGACAGGTCCGGATCGTTCTCGAACTGCTCGAACGCCGCTGACAGGGCCTCGGCGGTGGGCTGGTCGACCGCATTGCGGGCTGCCGGCCGGTTGAGGGTGACGATCAGCGTGGCGCCGTCGCGCCGGGTCACGACAGGGGTATCACTCACGGGTCGGCCCGGCTGAAGCTGCGGAACGCCACCTCGTCGTTGGCGAACATCACCGCGATGCTGCGGTCGCCGTCCACCCAGCGCAGTGTGGCCCCGCTGAAACTGCCGAGGCCGAGCGAGGATTGCTCGTCGGGTTCGCCCAGCAGCTCGATCACGGCCGACCGGCTCATGCCCTCTTCAATGCGGTCGAAGTTGTCGCGGTTGATGCTGCCGTCGCAGGCTGCCAGCGACAGCATGAGCGCCACCGCTGCAAACCACCGGCTGACGTTACGCCACACGTTGCCAGATGCCATTGTCGTCCCGTTGCATGACCCTTTTTTCATTCGCGAGTTTGTCCAGATGGGCCTGAATCTGCCAGCCGGCCACCGTTCGCAGCGGCTCGGCGAGCGTCGGATAGACCACGGCGGTCAGCGCCATAACATCCGCGGGCCGAGCCTCGAGCGCCGCCAGAATATCGGCCTCGCGCTGCAGCCGGTGTGCGATGATCCCGGCCAGACGCTGATCGGGATCGTCGAGCAGCCCGCCATGGGCCGGGGCCAGCCGCTGCAGTTGCTCCCGACGAAGGGCCTGCAGCGATGCCAGATAGGCCGCCATGTCCCCGTCCGGCGGCGCGATCACCACGGTCACCCCCTCCATCACGTGGTCACCGGCGAACAGCAGACCCTGATTCTCCAGCAGGAAGCAGACATGGTCGGCGCTGTGGCCGGGGGTGTGCAGGCAGCGCAAGGTCAGCCCGTCGCCTTCGATGCGCTGGCCGTCCGCCAGATGATAATCGGGCGCGAAGCCGCGCTCGCGGATACCGGTCAGCGGCGCCGGATGCGCGTACACCCCAACCCTCAGCCGCCGGGCCAGTGACCGGGCCCCGGCGGTATGGTCGGGATGATTGTGGGTCACGAGAATCCAGCGGGCGCGCCCGGCGGCGGCCTCGGCGATGGCCTCAAGATGCCCGGCATCGTCCGGCCCCGGGTCGATGACCGCCACATCGCGCTCGCCCACCAAGTAGGTGTTGGTGCCGGGCCCGGTCATCGGCCCGCCGTTGGGGGCGGTGATGCGCCGGACCCCGGAAGCCACCGGCACCGCAACACCCGGCTCGAACTCGTCAGTCATGCCGGCCGGTGCTCAGCAGCACGCGAAACCCGTCGCCATCCCGCTCCAGCGTCGGCGACACCGCGGGCACGTCCTGGATCTCACGCAGCACCGACATCACGCCGGCCACGTCGGGATACTCGGCCAGAAAGCGCAGCTGCAACACGGTGGGCGGCATCATCGGCAGCTCGCCGCGCTCGTGCAGAGCCAGCGCCTCGGCGGCCTGCAGCCAGCGACCGGCCACGGTTTCCTGACCATCATGCACCGCGGCCTGACCCGCCGGCGCCGGACAGGCGAAGAAACGGGTGGAAAAACGCCGCGGCTCGCCCGGCGGCGTGATCCAGTGGTTGTAGTACACGATGCGGTCCAACGGCAGACGCAGGCCGCGCTGGTGGCAGATGTCGCGCAGGGTGGTCTGTCCGGCGTTGAGGGCTGCCCGCTCGGCACTCAGATCGATGTCCGGCGGCAACGGCCGGCCCTGGTCGTCGGTGGCCAGCAATACCCCGGCCTCCTCGAAGCATTCGCGGATGGCCGCAATCCAGAAGGCGGCGCCGCCGGCGACGATACCGAGCTGCGCACTGGCACCGGCATCGTCGAGGCCGTCGCAGCAGGCAAGCATATCCGTCGCGGCATCGGCCCGATCCACGGCGCCGCCGGGAAACACATGCGCCCCGGGACCGAACACGGTCCGGCGGTTGCGGCGCAGCATGAAGGTCTCGGGGCCACCGGGACCATCCCGGAGAATCACGACGGTGGCGGCGTCGCGGATGGCGACCTGTTCCTCGGGCGATGTCATCAAGCTAGATCGTTTGGATTATCAGGACGCCGAACAGGCAATGAGGGCGTCTTGAAAACGCCCGCCGCGGTCCCTATTCAGCAGATGTCGAGCCAAGGCTCATTCTTCAAGAGTACAGGAGGTAGTCATGACCATGATGCGCTACGAACCTTGGAGCCTGTTCTCCCAGCTCCAGAATGATATCAACCGGCTGTTCGACGAATCGGGCCAGCCGGCCGAATCCAGCAGTGCCACGGCGGACTGGGTGCCGGCGGTGGATATCCACGAGTATCCGGAACGATTCGTCCTCTACGCCGACGTGCCGGGCGTCGCCCCGGAGGCAATCGACATCACGCTGGAAAACGGCGTGCTCTCCCTCAGCGGTGATCGCGAACAGATCGTGCCCGACGCCAGCGACGGTGATGTGCGCCGACGCGTGGAACGCGCCCGTGGCCGGTTCCACCGCCGATTCACCCTGCCGGATACGGTCGACGCCGACGCGGTCGAGGCCCGCGGCAGTCACGGGGTACTCGAGATCACGATTCCCAAGCGCGCCGCCACGCAGCCGCGCAAGATCACGGTCCAGCACTGATCGGCCGACCGTTAGACCATGTACGTCAACGCCGCCCCCCTCGGGCGGCGTTTCTCTTTTGCCTGCCACTCGCCGCTCCCCATGCACGACCTGACCGACAGCCGGCCGATTCGCGTGTTCGTCTACGGCACTCTGCGCCGCGGCGAATCCAACGCCGGGTACCTGCGCAACGCGACCTATCTCGGCCGGGCGGTGACCCCGCCCCGTTATCACCTGTTCGACACCGGCCCGTTTCCGGCCGCCGCGGCCCGCGGGCGCCATGCGCTGGTCGGTGAGGTTTATGCGGTGGACCGCGCGACGCTGCGAACACTGGATCGTCTCGAGGACGTACCACGCAGCTACAACCGCTGGCAAATCGACACGCCCTTCGGTGGGGCCTGGCTGTATCTCTGGGTGGCCGCGATCGATCCGCGATGGCCGCGCCTGGCCGGGGACTGGTGCAAGCGCCGGCGCTTGCCGGGACGCGGATCGGCCCGTCGACGCTGATCGTGTTCCCGTCTTCCAACCCGTCGACGTTCCGGGGCATGATGCGGCGCTGACACTCACGGCCCCCAGGCCTCGTTTGCCCGCTTGCGCATGACCCGATCGGCCACGCCACCCGCCAGCCCTGTCCGCGATCTCTACGACCTGGTCACTGGTGACGAGGACGCGCGGGTCTGTCGCGATATTTCCGACGACGCGTGCCGGGAGCAGCCGGCCAATTTCTTCGTCCACCTGCCGGCGCTGTTCGCCAACAAGGCCGGCGACCTGCTGGCCAGCCCGAAACTCACCCTGCCCTGGCTGCTGGGATCGCTCGGCGCTCCGCCCTGGATGCTGGGCTGGCTGGTACCGCTGCGCGAGGCGCTGGCGCTGCTGCCGCAACTGGCGGTGGCCGGATGGATGCGCCGGGTGTCGGTACGCAAGTGGTTCTGGGTGGCCGGTGCCGCGACCCAGGGTCTGGCCGCGGCGGGCATGGCCTGGACAGCGTGGTCGCTGGAGGGCGTCGCCGCCGGGGCCACGCTGCTGGCGCTGCTCGCCCTGCTGTCGCTGGGCCGGGGCGTGGCATCCGTGGCCTACAAGGACGTGCTCGGCAAGACCATTGCCAAGACCCGGCGGGGAACATTATCCGGTTACGCCGCCAGTGGTGCGGGCGGGTTCGCCCTGCTGCTGTCGGCGCTGGTACTGCTGTGGCCCGGACTGTCGGACGCCCCGGCCATGCTCGCGGGTCTGCTGGCGATGGCCGGCCTGCTCTGGCTGATCGCCGCGGCGGTGTTTGCCGGCCTGCGCGAAGTGCCCGGCGCCACCAGCGGCGGCGGCAACGCCCTGACTGAGGCCTGGGCCAATCTGCGCCTGGTACGGGATCACCCGGCGTTCGCCCGCTTCATCCTGGTTCGGGGCCTGCTCGTTTCCACCGCCCTGGGAGCACCCTTTTACGTGGACCTGGCGCGCCAGGGCGGCGGCACATTGACCAGCTTCGCGGTATTCCTGGCGGTCAGCGGACTGGCGGACCTGCTCGGCGCGCCCTGGTGGGGACGGGCCTCGGACCGCTCGGCCCGCCGGGTGATGATCGCCACCGGTCTGCTGGCCGCGCTGGTGCATCTGGCAGTGGCCGCCATGGGACTGTTCCATACACCCACGTTGCTGCTGGCAGCTGCGTTCTTCGCGCTGATGTGGCTGCATGCCGGCGTCCGGCTGGCGCGCAAGACCTATCTGGTGGATCTGGCCGATGCCGAGCACCGGGCTGCCTACACCGCCGTCAGCAACACGCTGATCGGCGTACTCTTGCTGGTCGGCGGCGGACTGGCGTCGCTGGCGGCATTGCTGGGCACGCCCGCGGCGTTGACGCTGCTGGCCCTGCTTGCCATCGCCGGCAGCCTGCTGGCCATTCGATTACCGGAGGTGCAATGAACAACACGACACGGGCCGCGCTGGCGGCCATCCTGATAAGCACCGGCGTCGGGGCAAGCCCGAACGACTGGCCCCTGCACGGCGGCGACCACGCCAACACGCGGTTCGCGACCCTGTCGCAGATCAATCGGGACAACGTGGACGACCTGGAACTGGTCTGGCAGCACGACAACGGTCGCAAGGCCAGCTTCCAGGCCACGCCCATCGTGCACGGCGACCGGATGTACCTGTCCACGCCCTACAACGACGTGGTCGCCCTCGACGCGACCAGCGGTGAGCAACTCTGGCGCTATCGCCACGAAACCACCACCGACAAGTTCTGCTGCGGGCCCTCCAGCCGCGGGGTGGCGGTGGCCGGAAACCGGGTATTCCTGGGCACCATCGATGCGCGGCTGATCGCGCTGGATGCCGATACCGGCGAGGTGATCTGGGACGTCCAGCCGAGCAATACCCGGCCGGACGCCGCCGAGGCGGTGGCCGCCATCACCGGCAACCCCCATTTCAAGGGCGGCAAGGTGGTCGGCGCGACCGGGCTGTCATTCAACATGGCGCCGCAGGTGGTCGACGGCAAGGTGTTCGTGGGCACCAGCGGCGCGGGCTACGGCCTGCATGTCGAAACCGACGAGCAGGGAAAGCAACAGTTGTCGGTGATCGGCATTGCCGGCGGTGACAAGGGCCTGCGCGGCTTCCTCGCGGCCTTCGACGCCGATACCGGCAAGGAGCTCTGGCGCTGGCACACCGTCAATAAGACCGACTGGGCAGGCGACTTCGCCACCACCACGCCCGGCGGCACGCCTCTGAAACGCGACATCGACGCCGAGCGCGCCGCCATGGCCGACCACGGCGGCGCCTGGCGCGTGGGCGGCGGGTCGATCTGGCAGGCCCCGGCGGTCGACCGGGAACTGGGGCTGCTGTACGTGGGTACCGGCAATCCGTCGCCACAGATCGACGGCCAGTCCCGGCCCGGCGACAACCGTCACACCTCCAGCATCGTGGCCCTGGACATCGACACCGGCGAACTGGCCTGGGCGTTTCAGCAGGTGCCCCACGACCAATGGGGCTACGAGGCCGCCAGCCCGCCCGTACTGTTCGACGCCGAAATCGACGGCAAGCCGCGCAAACTGCTGGCGCAGGCCGGCAAGACCGGCTGGCTGTATCTGCTGGACCGGACCAGCGGCGAACTGGTGAAACGTTCCGAACCGTTCGTGCCCCAGGAGAACCTGTTTGCGCCGCCCACCGAGGACGGCACCCGCGTCACGCCGGCGATCCTGGGCGGTGCCAGCTGGTCCCCCGCGGCCCGGCATCCGGCACGGGGGCTGATCTACGTGCAGGGCATTCACAAACCGGCGACCTATTTCATCAAACCGCTGGAAGCAGGCCCCGACAGCCCCTGGGAAAGCTACGGCTACTTCCGCTTCACCGACGAGCCGGACTGGGGCAACGTCAGCGCCATCGACCCGGTCACCGGCAAGCTGATCTGGCAACGGCGCTTCGATCAGCCCATGGTCGGCGGCCTGCTGGCGACCGCCGGTGACCTCGTATTCACCGGCGAGGGTAATGGCGCGTTCCATGCGCTGGATGCGGAAACCGGGACCCCCCTTTGGACCCACCAGGCCGAGTACGGCGTCAACGCGCCGGCCGTCACCTATCGCATCGACGGGCGCCAGTATCTGGCGGTCGCGGCAGGCGGCAACGGGCTTTTCGGCTTCCCTACCGGGGATCGGCTGCTGGTGTTCGCCCTGCCCGACTAGGACGCTGCCAGCCCCGGACTGGACAAATGCCGGTATGCGCGGTTTCCTAGGGGCAGGTTACCGTGCTGCCCGGGAGGGTTACCGTGATTGCCAGACCTGATCAATGGGATGTACTGATTCGCGGCGCGCTGGTGTTCGATGGCCAGGGCGCATTACCGCAGGTTGAGGACATCGCCATCGCTGGCGGCCGCATCGCCGCGCGCGGGCCGGACCTGCCCGGCAGCGCGGCCGCGGACGTGATCGAGGCCGAGGGCCTGTGGCTGATGCCAGGCCTGCTCGACATCCACACCCATTTCGACCTCGAGGTAGAACTGGCCCCGGGGCTGCCGGAGGCCATCCGCCATGGCACCACCACGGCCCTGGTGGCCAACTGCAGCCTGGGCATGGCTTTCGGCAACCAGCGCAAGGCCGGCCAGGATCCGCTGGTGGACTGTTTCGCCCGGGTGGAAAACATCCCCAAGCACGTGCTACAGAAGGTGGGAGACCAGATCACCTGGAACGAGTCCGGCGGCTATCTGGATCATTTCGACCAGCTGGCCCTGGGCCCGAACATCGCGCCGATGATTCCGCACTCGATGCTGCGCATCGAGGTGATGGGCCTGCAGGAGAGCGTGTCACGGCCGCCGACCGATGCCGAGATCGAGGCCATGGCCCGCCTGCTGGAAAAGGGCATGGACGAGGGCTATCTCGGCTTCTCCACCGACGACCTGCCCTTCCATTATCTCGCCAACGACCCGCACCGGCGGGTGCGTATTCCCACCCAGTTCGCCACCTATACCGAGCTCAAGCGGCTGACCGGCATCCTGCGCGAACGCGGCCGGGTGTGGCAGGCCACGCCCAACAAGGACAGCCGGCCGTCGATCATCCGCAAGTTCCTGCTCACCAGTGGGCGCCTGTTCGGCAAGCCGCTCAAGCTGACCGCGGTAGCCGCGCTGGACGTGACCACCAATCGCTCCATCGGCCGAATGGGGCTGGTGCTGTCGAAGCTGCTCAATTCGCGTTTCCTCAACGGCCGCTTCCGGCTGCAGGCGCTGTCCGCCCCGTTCACCGTGTGGGCCGACGGGCCGATCACCCCGCTGTCCGAGGAAATTCCGGAACTGCGCGAGCTCAACGAACCGGACCTGGAAGACCGGGCGGCCCGCCGGCGCATCCTCGACGACCCGGACTTCGTGGCCCGCTTCCGCGCCATGTGGCGCAAGGGCAAGTCCGGCTTCAACCTGGCCAACCTCAAACGCAAGCTGCGGCTGGAAGACGAAGTCCTCAGCCGCCGGCTCGACGATATGTGCCTGGACGCCGGCGGCGCGCCGGAATGGGTCGGCGAATCCATGCAGGTGGTCTTCGAGCGGCTGCGGCGATGGCAGGCCGGCGAAACGGGCGCGGCGCGCTCGACCGGGGAACAGGCTGCATTCGCCGCGATGCCGAACCCGGTGGGCGACGACTGCGATTTCTTCATCTACCTGCTGCGCACCTTCGACACCGATCTGCGCTGGCACGTCACGGTGGCCAACCGCGATCCGGCGATGCTCAAGAAGCTGCTGTTCCACCCGCTGATCCTGCCCGGCTTCAACGACTCCGGCGCCCATCTGACCAACATGGCCTTCTACGACGGCAACCTGCGAACCCTCAAGCTCGCCGACGAGGACGGCCCGGCGCAGGTGGCCACCCAGGTGCGGCGGCTGACGCGGGAGCCGGCCGAGTTCCTCGGTCTGACCGCCGGCACCCTCGACGTTGGCGCGCAGGCGGATATCACCGTGATCGACCCTCAGGCTCTGCGAGCCTGGGACCCGGGCACTACCGTGCAGCATGTCTGGCGAGACGAATTCGACCACCACCAGATGGTCAACCGTGTGCCGGACGTGGTGCGGCATGTGATGGTCAACGGCCGGTTCGCCTGGCGCGACGGTGGTTTCACGTTGGCGTTGGGGCACGACTGTCTGGGTCGGGCGCTGCGGCAGCGTGACCATCCCCGCGAACAACGTACCGTCACCGCAGCCGCATGATTCTCACGGGTTCGGCGTTTCCGGGATGATCCGGGGAATGCGACGCCGGTAGGCTGTCGCCCGGCGGGTATCGGCCATGGCTGGCACTCGCTCCACCCAGTACAACGGAGGCGCGCCGCGGATGGCCACCCAGCAGACCGCCCACCAGGAACTTCACGGCACCCGTCTGACGGCGCGTGCGGTTTACCAGGCCATTAGGCGCGACGGCGAAGATGAGCTGCAGCGCCCGTTCGGCTCGCTGTGGTGGTCCGGCCTGGCCGCCGGCATCGTGATATCCGCCTCGGTATTCGCCAAGGGTCTGCTGCATCTGGAACTACCGGACACGGCCTGGCGCTCGCTGCTGGAGAACTTCGGCTACTGCGTGGGCTTTCTGATCGTGGTGCTCGGCCGCATGCAGCTGTTCACGGAGAACACCATCACGGTAGTGCTGCCGCTGATGGCCGAGCGCACAAGCCGTGTCTTTTACTACACCCTGCGGCTGTGGCTGGTGGTATTCGCCGCCAACCTGGCGGGCACGCTGATTGCCGTGCTGTTCGCACATTTTGGCTTTGCAACTCCGGAACAGCTGGACTCCTTCCGCGCAGTGTCGCGGCCGCTGATGGAGAAAAGCTGGATCGAGATGCTTGTTCACGGCATCCCCGCAGGCTTTTTTGTGGCGGCCATGGTGTGGATGCTGCCCAACAGCCGCAGCTTTGAAATCTGGGTGGTGGTGCTGATGACCTATCTGATCGTGCTCGGCGACTTCGCCCACGTGGTGGTGGGCTCGGCGGAGGCCTGGCTGTTACTGCTGGCCGGCGAGATCGGCGCGCTCAAGGCCCTTTGGGGTTTCCTGGTGCCCGCGTTCATCGGCAACGTGATCGGCGGTACCGCGCTGTTCTCGTTGCTGGCCTATGCCCAGGTCCGGCAGGAAATCGAGTAATCGCGCCAAGCGCCTGTCACCCCGCCGGGGCCGTGCCCCAGTAATTGTAGGCCAGCGGTTTCGGGCCGGGAATGTAGCCCTGCTGAAGATCGTCAGGCGTGAACCCGCCCTCGGCGAGCAGCGCCGGGATGTCGCGGCCGATGCGGCAGTCACCGGCAATCCTGCGCCAGGCGGGCGTCAGCCGCTCCTGCCAGCGGGCCACACCGGGATCGGGGGATTTGCCATGCTCGCAGAAGATCAGCTGGCCACCCGGCTTGAGCACCCGTTTCATCTCCCGCAGGGCGGCCACCGGGTCGGGAATGCTGCACAGCGTGTAGGTGAGCACCACGGTATCGAAACGGGCATCCTCGCCAGGAATGGTTTCCGCGGACAGGGGCATCAGCTCCACGTCCAGCGAGGTGCCGGCCAGCCGCTTCCTGGCCTTGCGATGCATGTCGGTGGCCGGGTCCAGACCCCAGATCTTTTCCACCTTCGCGGGGTCGTAATGCGCCAGGTTCAGGCCGGTGCCGATGCCCACTTCAAGAATCTGGCCGCGGGCCAGCGGCAGGATTTTCTCCCGCTGCTTGCGGATCGGCTTCATCCCGCAGGCGAAATCCAGCAGCAGCGGCAGACAGTAGCGATCGTAGAATCCCATCGGTCGGTCCTGACGTACTATTCCGGGCAAGCATTATGACCGCAGCACGGTCTACTGAGCGAACCCACGGCAGGTAACACGATGATGCGATGGATAGCGATGACGCTGACCCTGACGGCAGCCGTCACCATGCTGCCGGCCTGCGCCGAATCGACTTCCGGCAACGAGACCGAAGCGGCGGCGGCCGCGACCGATGACACCAACGAGGCCGCGGCCAGTGGTGATCTGGCGACGGCGGTGTTCGCCGGCGGCTGCTTCTGGTGCGTGGAGCAGGCTTTCGATGAGGTGGAAGGCGTGGTCGAGACCACGTCGGGGTATACCGGCGGCGACGTGGAGAATCCCTCCTACGAGCAGGTGACCTACAACGACACCGGTCATCTGGAGGCGGTTCAGGTCCGCTACGATCCGTCCGTCGTTACCTACGAGACGCTGCTGGAATCGTTCTGGCACAACGTCGACCCCACGGACGATCGCGGGCAGTTCTGCGACAAGGGGCACTCGTACCTGAGTGCGATATTCGTGGTCGATGACGAGCAGCGCCGGCTGGCCGAAGCCTCGCGCCAGGCCCTGAAGGACGACGCTGATGCCCCCTCGCCCATTGTCACCCCGATCCGCGAGGCCCGGACCTTCTACGCCGCCGAGGATTATCACCAGAACTATTACGAGAAGAAGCCGGTCCGTTACAACTTCTACAAGAACGCGTGTGGCCGCACCGCCCGGCTGGAGGAGCTCTGGGGCGACGCCGCCGGCAAGCCCTGATCGCTGGTTGCCCAATGGCCCGGCGCGTATCATGAAGCCCCGACATCGGGGGTATTCATGTTCAGACGATTCACGCCGGACGCACGACCCGGCCGCGCCGGGGGGGTGTCGCAGGCGCTGACCAACGGCTACGACCGGCTGTTCCGGCCAGAGCGGCTGATCAAGGCGGATCAGACACCCTACGAGGTGCTGCTCGAGGCGGGCCTGCTCAAGCTGCGTCACTATCCGCCGCTGACCAGCCGCACCATTCGGGTGGGGGACGACCGCATCCCGGTGGCCCGGCGCCGTCATCGCACCCCGGTCGTACTGGTGCCGCCGCTGGCGGCCAGCACCCTGATCTTCGACCTGCTGCCCGAACGCAGTCTGGTGCGCTACCTGCTTGCCCGGGGGTTCGATGTCTATCTGCTCGATTTCGGCGAACCGGGGCGCGAACATTCCCATCTGGGCGTGCGCGAATACACCATGGAGATGATGCCGGCAGCGCTGGCCGAAGTTCGGCGCCATTCCGGCGAAACCGACCTGACTCTGTTCGGCTACTGCATGGGCGGGCTGTTTTCGCTGATCTACGCCGGCGTGTCGGGCGATGCGCATATCCGCAATATCGTCACCGTGGCCAGTCCCATCGACATGCACGATTCCACCCTGGCCGCGCGGGTCCTGATGCTGCTGAACCTGCCCACCTACGTGGTCCGGCGCTACACCGGTTTCCGGCTCCACGACATGGATCCTGGCTATCTCCAGGTCCCCGGCTGGGCCAATTCCCTATTGTTCAAGATGACCGCCCCGGTGGGCAGCCTGATGACCTACTGGGATCTGCTGGTGCACCTGGCCGATCGCCAGTACGTGGAGGTTCACACCACCACCAGCCGCTGGTTCGACCACATGCTCGATTACCCCGGCGGCATCGTGCAGGATTTTTTCGTCAAGGTAGGGCTGGACAACGCCCTGGCCACCGGCCGCATCACGCTGGGCGACTCGGAAGCGAAGTTCGAGCACATCCACTGCGCGCTGCTGGCAATCGCCGGCGACAACGACACGCTGGTGGGCGAGGCCAGCGCCCGTGCCGTCATGGACGTAGTCATGTCCGCGGACAAGACCTTTGCCATGGCGCCGGGCGGCCATGCGGGCGTATTCGCCGGCGGCAAGGCGCCCGCCAATACCTGGCGCATGGCCGCGGAATGGCTGGCCGAGCGTTCGGATTAGGCCCGGCGCGCCCACCAGGCCGCGAGCACCGAGCCCGACAGGTTGTGCCAAACCGAGAACAGCGCCCCCGGCATGGCCGCCGCGGCACTGAAGTACTGAGTGGCCAGTGCCACCGCCAGCCCGGAATTCTGCATGCCGACTTCGATGGCCACGGTTCGAGCCCGCACGGGATCGCCCCAGATCACGATGGCCGCGCCATAACCCAGCGCGAGACCGACGCCGTTGTGCAGTACCACCGCCAGCACGACTGCCGGACCCATGCTGGCGAGTGATTCACGATTGAGCGCCACGATGATGCCGATCACCAGCACGATGCCCACGGTGGAAACCACCGGCAGCCAAGGCTTGAGTCCGGCCAGACGGGCACCAGCCAGCACGTTCAGCGCCATGCCCGCACATACCGGCAGGATCACGATCCGCGTGATGCTGAGCATCATGTCGAACACCGGCACCGGTACGCCGCGCCCGGCGTACAGCCAGGTGAGTAGCGGCGTGGCCACCACGGCGACCAGCGTCGATACGGCCGTCATGGAAATGGACAAGGCCACGTCACCGCGGGCCAGATGGCAGATCACATTGGAGGCGGTGCCACCCGATACGGCACCCACCAGGATCAGCCCCACTGCCACCTGATCGGGCAACGCCATGACGGTGGCAATCAACCAGGCCACCAGCGGCATGGCCAGGTACTGGAGTGCCACCCCCAGGCCGATGGCGCCGGGCCGTGCAAACGCATGGCCGAAGTCCCGCGGGGTCAGGGTGGCGCCCATGCCGAACATGATCAGCATGAGCAACGGCACGATGAGGTCCCGGCCCGGCACGAACACGCCCGGCCAGACGAACGCCGTCAGCGCAGCGAGCAGCGCGAACAGCGGCAGCCCCCGCGTCAACGCGACTGCCAGTGTCATGGCCGGCGAATACCGTAGCCGGCCAGCAATTCTGCGGTCTCGGCCAGTGGCAGCCCCATCACCCCGGAATAGCTGCCGGCCAGGTGCCTGACAAAGACCGCGCCCAGCCCCTGAATGGCATAGGCGCCGGCCTTGTCGACGGGTTCACCTGACGCCCAGTAGGCTTCGGCGCGAACCGGATCGATGTGGTCCATGGTGACGCGGCTGACACTCAGGACGTGATCGCTTGCCGGCCCGGCGAGCGCCACGCCGGTCAGCACCGCGTGCTCCCGACCGCTCAGCAGCGCCAGCATGTGCAACGCATCCTCACGGTCCGCGGGCTTGCCGAGAATGCGGCCATCGATTATCACCGAGGTATCGGCACCCAGCACGGGCAGCGTCGGACGTACGCGGCGACCGGCCTCGGCCTTCGCCAGCGCCAGCCGGATCACGTAGTCCTCCGGCCGTTCACCGGGTAACGGCCGCTCGTCCACCGCGATCGGGATGGTCGCGTGAGCGATTCCGATCTGGTCCAGCAGAGCCGACCGACGCGGCGATTGCGAGGCGAGGCCGATCAGCTGATCGGCGGCGTCATGATTATTCATGGCAGGTCTCGGGCGTTGGATTCTGCAAGTCGGTCAGTGCGTCATCGCCAGTGGCCGAACCCGCGCCGCGAGCAACTGCCGGTCAACGGCATGTGCAAAGGCGTCGGCGAACCGCTCACCCTCACCCACCGCCTGGCGCCAGTCACGGATGCGCGCGTCATCGTGGCCGGCGTAGCGGCGGAAGTCATGCCGGTCCGGCACCCGCCCGTGCGGCAGGCGCGCCAGCAAGCCGGGGCCCGGCCCTACCAGCAGCAGTCGGCGAGTGAAGCGCGGATTGCGCTGTACCCATTTATCGAACCAGCCGGGCGTGACCCTGCCCGCGAAATGCGGCATGAGTACGACGCCGTCGTCGATCAACGGCTGATCGATGTGATAGTCGACAATGCCGCCATCACGATAACAACCACGCGGTGCCCCGGCCGGATCGCGAACACCGGCCATCAGCATCGGAATACTGCCACTGGCGTAGATGGCGTCGGCCATGTTGTCGCGGCTCAGCGTAACCCGCCTCGTTGCAATCCCGTCCGCGGCGACCTGTATCCGGGACCCCGGCGACTGGAACAGGACTCGCTCGAACAGGGATCCCAGCCACGGCCGGTGGATGAGGTTGAGTGTCGCCGCCGCAACGCCGGCCATCCCCAACGGAAGCCGGCCTTCGGTCGCGGCCGGCCCTCGACTGCGGGCCGTGATCGCGGTCAGGCGCAAGCGGGGATGCTCGAGTACACCCTTCAGGACCGTTTCGTCGAGACAGCCGTCCAGGATTCCGCGCGTGGTCTGCGTGATCTCGTCGCGCGACGGGGCTGCGGAATAGCACTGCTCGATGTAGGCGGATTCCAGCTGGGTAATACAGCCCGCCGGATGGTTCAGGCTGCAGGCCATCGCGAAACGCCAGGCACCGATGGACGAGCCGACCAGTTCGACCGTCGGCCCGGCGCCGTGCAACCAATCCCCGAACAGCCAACGATCCAGACTGCCCAGAATCAGCCATTTCGGTCCGCCGGCGGCGCCGGTCACCGCCCGAACCGCCGTGGGTGTCAGGCCGTGCCGCTCGATGTACTGCCGCGCGACGGGCCCGGCGCGAATATCCAGCAGCGCATCATTCACGACCGCGCCCGCGTATCCGTCTGCGGCCTGTCGCGAAATCCCGTACCGTCGAGTTCATCTGGATATTATGGCCGAATCAACGCCCCGAAACCGAACGCGGCGCTATCGGTCCGGCTTCATCACAACGGGTTTTTCCATGATCTTCCATGACACGTTCAGCCGTTATCGACGCATGATCGCGGCGGTTTTCATTATCGGGATCAGTGCAGGTCCGGCCATCGCCGAGGCGCCTGCTTCCTCCAGCAGTCTGCAGGGTACGTTTCTCGTGGCCGCCCCCGGCTCCCAGGGCCCCTTTCAGCAAACCGCGGTGCTGGTGATCGGTCACGATGACGACGGCGCCGCCGGGGTCGTGGTCAACCGGGCCACCGACAGAACACTGGCGGATATCCTGGCGGACCCACCTAGCAATAAGACGGCGGACTACAACATTTTCTCGGGGGGCCCCCTACGCCCGCGCGCGTTGAGTGTGTTACAGCGAACCGAGCCGGATGCCGATGTATCCGGCATGCGGACGGTAACCCCGGCCATGTCCTACAGCATCAATTCCGAAAGCATCGATGCCGTACTGGAACAGGCGCCAGCGGCAAACCAGGTCCGTTTCTTTGCCGGCTATACGGCCTGGGACGCCGATCAGCTGGAGCGGGAGATCAGCTCCGGCGCGTGGCTGATTACGACCGCCGAGGCAGCGGATATCTTTGAAACCGAGCCGGACACGCTCTGGGCTCGATTGATGGAGCGGATTACCGGACGCAGCGGGCCGGCGATGCAGGAAGAAGGCGGCGACCTGTGAGCCACCAACCCGTGTATAGCGCAGACCCGGCCTTTTATTGATAAGGAACCCGATGTGGCCGGGATATACGCCCAAGCGGCGGATTAAAGCCCTCCC
>NZ_JAVRHY010000012.1:0-83429 GCF_031846305.1 Spectribacter acetivorans | reverse complement strand
GTGTTCGACTACATTGAGCGATTCCACAACCCACGAATGCGACGCCGAGTCGCCAAGCAGGATCAGAAGCTTTTAGACGTTTCCAACCCGTCCGCGGAAACGGGGTAGAACCCGAACGCCGGGGCCTCATTGAAGCGGGTAGTAACCGGGACGCACGTTTCGGGACCGTCGACGCATTCCCCGGCAGAACGCCGGGGCCTCATTGAAGCTGCTTCACCCAGGTGGGCACGCCGGCGTGGCGGCCGCGTATTCCCCGGCAGAACGCCGACACCGTACTGAAACACCCGCGCGCAAGCATTTGCTTACCTGTTGCCGCCCGGCATTAGCTCATGGTCACAATCTGACCAAACAACGGACGCATTACCGACTTGCGCCTCCGCAGTCATACCTCACTGGACAGGTTAATGTCATTCGGTGACCACCCGATCCCTCCCGGCTGCCTTGGCGGCATAAAGCATGCGGTCCGCCATTTCCATCACGTATTCCAGTGACGTCGATTTGTCCGGGATGATCGTGAACAAACCGGCACTGGCGGTAATCGAGTCGGCGGCCGGCGTAATGCCGTGTCTGATATCCAGCGCCCGGACGCGGTCAAGCAACAGTTCGGCCATGCTCTGCATTTCCGCCGGGTCGTTGCCGATCCACGCCACGACGAACTCTTCGCCGCCGAAACGGCCGCAGCAATCCAGCGGGCGGCGCGCTGATTTCTGCAGAACTTCGGCCACCTGACGCAGGCAGTCATCACCTGCCAGGTGACCGTAGTTGTCGTTGTACAGCTTGAAATAGTCCAGATCCACGATTGCCAGCCCGATGACACACTGATGGCGTGTGGCGTGGCGCAGGTGCTGCCGCAGTGCGGTTTCGAGAGCGCGCCTGTTCGGCAGACCGGTGAGAGGATCCTGCGTGGAAAGCTGCTCAAGCAGGGTGGCATTGAGCCAGTTCAGTCGCATGGCGTGCTCGTAGGCATAGGTGCCGATGCAGCTCATCGCGATCAGGGTCAGATTGGCGCCGACCCGGTAGAAATCCTCGAGGTCGGCTGGCAGATAGAGAACTTCCCCGCCGACCAGGATCAGGACCAGCAACAGGGCCAGTACCAGCAGTTTTCTGCCGCGCATGCGCCCCAGAAAACCGGCGGATACGACAATGACTGCGATATATTCCATCGGCACGTCATAATCCGCCCCGTGGGCGACGATGCGCATCCGCATCACGGCCAGCCCGATCAGGATTCCGGTGGCAAAGATTGCGAAACCCGAGTAGCGCTGCAGACCACGAGCCGCGGTGATTACCAGACTGATAGCCAGCGCCGGCAGGATGACGAAAAGCTGCAACGGCAGCGAAACGTCACGCACCTCGGGCGGCACGCTGAGCAATGTCTGCGGCACAACGGTGGCCACGAGAATCACGATACCCAGCGCCAGCATCAGGATTCGATAACGAACCCCGGCTTGAAAGTAGTCTCGCCGGAAACGGCTTTCGATTTCCGAGTCACCGAATACAAGCCCGGGAAATCCGCGCGTCAGTTCCGACCGGATTCGGCTGGTCCAGCCGTTCTGGCCCGTGTGCGCTGCGTTTACCATGAAGACTTCCCGAAAATCCCTACCCGCCCCGCGGAACAGCCTGGAGGCGTAGAACCCCACGGAAAAGCACTCGAGTGGCGCACATGGCGCGATCCGCGACTGTTCGACCGGGCGGGACTGCCGCCGGGAGTTGCCTTTTCCGCCCTTGCTAGCTTTCCCCCGTGGAAAATTCGGGAGATTACGGCCGTGTTATCGATTCCTCTGGACAGACAGGTTGACGGCCGGTTGGAGAAAAGCTGTAGGGCAATCACCTATTTTCCTGACAAGCAAAAAGCGATTGCCTGACTTTCGACAAGGTCAATTCCCTACACACGGGCCACCGGGTGCAACGGCTGTTGCGCTCGCCGGCGGGGCAGGAAGTATCCGGGCGTTACGGTAGCCTCAAACAAGATCGGGCGGGGCCAGCTGACGCCGGCCCCGCCCGATGGGGTCATTGCAAGACGGTTGTGCTACTCGAACTTGGAGGTCAACCCGATGATCACCGTGCGTTCCGGGCCCGGCCGCAGGCCGTTGGCGTAGTCCACCGGGAACAGCTTGTCGGTGAGATTGCGCCCCTGCAGCCATAGCGTGGTCCCGGTATTCGGCAGCTGGTAGCTGGCCCGGGCCGAGTAGATGGTGTGGCTGGGCACGTTGCCGAAGATGATCGGCTCGCGGATTTCGGAGCTTCCGGTCGGCCGGGTTGGATTGGCCGGGTCGATCGGGTTGCCGTCCTCGTCCGCCACGGTGACCACGTCACTGTTCAGGCTGCCGGAGAAGAAATCCCCGAAGTAATGCATGGTGGCACTCAGATGCCAGCCCGCCTCGTGATCCATGCCCAGTGTGAGGTTACCCGCGTGTTCCGGCACTTCCGGAATGCGGTTGCCGTCCACCGGGCCCGAGGTGAACTCGGCCTTGGTGTAGCTGTAGGCCAGCTCGGCGAACAGGTTCAGTCGTGAACCGGTGAGCGCCGCGGAATTGAAGCGCCCGCCCAGATCGAACCCGTAGGAGCGGGAGTCGTCGTTGTTAACCACCAGGTTGGCGCCGTCGATGGTAATGGGCTCCTGGGTGATGGTGTCCTGGTAGTCGTTGTAGAACACAGCGCCTTCCATGCGCAGCCCCGGGAACGCCGCGGTGCGGAAACCGATCTGCGAGTTGATACCGGTTTCCGGCTCCAGCGGGAAGTCATCGGCCGTCCGGGCGAACGCCGGCGTGTAGCCACGGCCCACGTTGGCGAACCACTGGGTGCGCTCGTAGCCGTCGTAGACCACGCTGATGCTGGGCAGCACCAGGGTGTTGTCGTCGTCCTCGCGCGGGGAACCGGGACCGCTGTCGTCGATGATGACCTCGCGCTCCTGGGTGTAGCGTTCCACGCGAATGCCGGGCGTCACGGTCCAGAAGCCCATGCGGATGGCGTCCTGGAAGAAGCCCGATACCGCATCGGCATCGAATTCCGCCAGCGAATTCTCTTCGCCGGTGGTGGGCTCGGTCACGCCGATGCCGACCCGCCCGCGATTGCCTTCATCCAGCAGTTCGCCGGTGTTGCCGACCGGTTCGCGATTCTGGAACTCATGCACCTCGTAGCGCAGGCCCCACTGGAAATTGTGGGTGACGCGACCGGTCTGAATGCCGGCGAGCTGGAAGCGGGTTTCCAGGCCGGTGGTCTGGTAGCTGCGATCGCGGCCGATCATCACGCCGCTCACGCCCGGCTCGAAGAAGAACGCGGGATCCTCGTAACCGCCCGGGCTGAAATCCGGCACGCCGTTGTTCACGTCCACCTCGTCGGGTTCCACGGTAAAGCGCGGCCGCTCGAGGTCGGTATGGAACAGCTTGGTGGACATCGACAGCGTGTCGCTGAGCTGCCAGTCGTGGGTGAGGTCGAACTTCCAGTAGTTGATGGAGAAGTTGTTGTTCTCCTGCGCGAAGCGGCCTTGCTTGCTGCGCGGGTTGGCGGCGTACTCAGCCGGCAGCAGGTTGCTTTCGTCGTAGTCGGAGCGCTCGCGGAAGTAGGTGATCGACAAACCCAGGTCCTGGGTGTCGTTAATTGCCAGATCACCGCTGGCAAAGAAATCGTCGTACTGGAATTCCTCGATATCGAAGCTGCCGTCGGCGTCCAGCCCCGAGTAGGACAGCACCAGCCCCAGCGGGCCGTCGGTGCGGGTATGCATGATGTGGCGCTTGAAGGTGCTCGGATCACCGCCGGCCAGTTCCACCGTGGTTTCCGGGGTTTCCGTAGGCCGCTTGTTGATGAAGTTGATGATGCCGTGGTTGTTCAGCGGCCCGTGCAGCACATGACCGGCACCCTTGAGCACGTCCACCCGTTCGAGACGTTCCTGCGGCGGAGTGTAGTGGGCGCTGGGATCGATGTAGGTGGAGGCGTTAATCGGTACGCCATCTTCCATCAGCAGCACCTTGCGGGACCGCCGGGCGGGCGCGCCGCGAATGGCGATGCCGGAGCGCCGGCCAAGCACGTCGTCATAGATGGTGCGCACGCCGGGGGCGAAGTCGAGCGTGTCCATCAGCGTGTAGGGCTGGTAGGTCTCGATCTGCTCCTCGGTGATCTGGGTGGCCGCGCCCGGGGTCTGATCAACCTCGGTGGGCAGGGTGGCCTCGATATCGATCGGCGCCAGCGCGCCGGTTTCCTCCTGGGCCTGCGCCGCGTGACCGGCGAACAGGAACAGCGTACCGAATGCCAGCGGCGCCGCGCGGCCGGCCTTTGTCTTGATGAACATGAAAGCGTTCTCCTCCGAGACGCAGCACCCGGTTCCGGGCCCAGACCCGGCGGGCGCGCCGGCCGACTGAGCGTGACCGGCTTTGTATCCCCCCGACGCTGCGTCGTTTATGTCTCCGGCCGCCTGTGGCGACCCCCGGAAATGACGCTAAGCCCTGGCCCGCGGGCTGGATAGTGGATATCTTCCCGATTTGAGATCCGGTGCTGGTGACCAGTCAGCCAATCGGCTCGGGATGATCCGGCGACGCGGATGCGGTCAGCGGCAGTGTCACGCTCACGCGCAGGCCTTCGCCCTGTTCCCCGGATTCAAGCGCCATCGCCCCGTTGAGCGCCACCACCCGTTCGCGCAGACCGGTCAACCCCATACCGGGAACCAGCCGATGCGGCTGCCCGGCGCCATTGTCAGTGACATCCAGGCGCAGGCGCGCGTCGTCTTCGGTCCACAACTGCACGACCGCCCGGGTGGCGGCCGCGTGGCGGGCCACGTTGGTCAGGCATTCCTGCACCGCCCGATAGGCGGTGACCTGGACGGCGTCATCCGGCATCACCGCCAGGTCGCAGCGGGCCAGCACCCAGTCGACTTCGGGATGCCGGCGCTGCCAGTCGGCCACCAACCCGTCCAGCGCCTGGGCCAGGCCGAGGTCATCCAGCACCGGCGGCCGCAGCTGCTTGAGCAGCCGCCGCACCTGCTGCTGCAGGTGTTCCAGGCCGTCCTGCATCGCCCGCGCGCGGTCGGGCATGGAGGCGGTATCTCCCGCCTCGGCCGACCAGGCCAGGGCACTCAGCCGCGACCGCAGCCCGAACAGGTGCGGTCCCATTTCGTCATGCAGTTCCCGGGCAATGCTGCGGCGCTCGTCCTCCTGCATGGTCACCAGCCGCCGCATGAGCGCCGCCCGCTCGGCATTGTGGCTCGCCAGCACCGCAGCCAGATGATTGAAGCGGCGCTGGGTGTCGGCCAGCTCCGGCACCGCGTCGGTGGGCAGACATACGTCGAATTCATCCGCTTCCAGACGCCGGAAACCGTCGTGCAGACCGCGTAGCGGCGCAAGCCCGAACCAGATACCGACATAGACCAGCAGGCACACGAGAACCACCAGACCCAGCATCAGCGGCAGCAGACCGGTGACCTCGCCCCAGACTTCGGCCACCTCGTCGTCCGGCGTGGCCTGAATGCGAATGCTGGCGTTGCCCCAGCCGTGGAACTCGATATCGGGAAAATCGCGGTCGGCGGGGACCACCAGGTATTCGAACCAGGCGGGGGGCCTCACCGCATCCGGGCGCTCATTGAGCACCGTCCACTCGCCCGGCGACGATGCCACCGAGACGCGCACATGCCGCAGATCCTGAAACACCACCGACAGACGCTCGACATCTTCCCGCGAGAGCAGGTGGCGGGTGTCGCTCACGAAGAAACCCAGAAGGTCGCGGCTGAAAAGCAGGTTGGCGTTGATCTCGTCCACCACGGCCTGCCGCGCTCCCTGCAGAATGATCGCCAGGTCCGCCACCAGTCCCAGCATCAACACACCGGCGACGATGGCCAGCAGCCGCAACTTCAGCGACATGCTGCGACGCCGCCGCGAGTCAGGCAGCGGCCCGGTGTCCGGATCGGTTATGTCGTGGGGGCTGGGCAACGTCGGCAGCAACGGTCGGATCGCGGCAATGATGATGCCACGAGCCCCGGCCGCGCCCGATCGACAGGAGCCGGATCGGGCATTTCGCCCGATTGCACCGCCATGGCACCCGGCGCATCATCGGGCGGATAACCCCCGGTTCCGCCTGCGCCTTGAGTGCCACCCCCGCCATCCTGCTCATCGACGACCACGAAGTGGTACGCGGCGGCTGCCGCGAACTGCTGGAGCTGCGACGCTTCGGCGCCTGCCGCGAGGCCGGCACCGGCGAGGCGGGCTGGCAGATGCTGCAGGACAGCCGCCCGCAGCTTGTGATCCTGGATCTGTCGCTGCCGGACGTGCACGGGCTGGAACTGATCGAGCGCATCCGCACCCGGCCGCGCCCGCCGCGGGTGCTGGTGTTCACCATGCACGACGATCCCACGTTCGCCGCCCGCGCCCTGCGTGCCGGGGCCGCCGGCTACATCACCAAGACCAGCCCGCCGGAATGCCTGCTCGAGGGCGTGCGGGAAATCCTGGCTGGTGAGACCTACCTCAGCCCGGACATGGCCGAGGCGCTGGCGGTCAGCCGGGTGAGCGCCCTGGCCAGTCCGGTGCAGGCGCTGACGCCGCGCGAGCAGGACGTTTTCCGCCTGGTGGCCAGCGGTCACAGCAATGCCACCGTTGCCGATACGTTGGGGCTGTCGCACAAGTCGGTGTCCAATTATCTGGTGCGCATCAAGCACAAGCTGGCGGTCGACAGCATTGCCGACATGGTGCGTCTGGCCATGCGCTACGACGGCACACCGGAGACGGGGCCACCGACCACCGACTGACGCACACCAGGGCGGCTTGCCAGCCGCCGGCAAACGCGTTTAAGTCGACCCCGTAAAACAACACGACGGGAGGAGACGATGGCGGCAGGCGAACTCAGCTACGTCCACGGCGCCAGTCCGGTGCCGCTGCTGGGCGACACCATCGGCCGGGCGTTCGACCGGACGGTGGCCGAACACGGCGACCGCGAGGCCCTGGTCAGCCGGCACGAGAATCTGCGCCTGACCTACCGCGAACTGCAGACGCGGGTGGACGAATACGCCGCAGCATTCCTGGCCCTGGGGCTGGCGCCCGGGGACCGAATCGGTATCTGGTCGCACAACAACGCGGCCTGGCTGATCACGCAACTCGCCACCGCTCGGGCCGGTCTGGTGCTGGTTAACATCAACCCGGCCTATCGGCGATCGGAGCTGGTGTACGCGGTTAACAAGGTGGGCTGCAAGGCGCTGATCCTGATGCCGGCCTACGCCAGCAGCGACTACCTTGGCATCGTGCAGAGCGTGGCCCCCGAACTCGCTGAATGCGAGCCGGGCCAGCTGCAGGCCGCCGAGGTGCCGTCGCTGCGCCACGTAATCCGGCTGGGCCCCGACCCCACGCCGGGCATGTTCAATTTCGACGCGCTGCCGGGCCGGGTGACGCCGCCGCATCGCGAGCAGCTGGCCGAGATTACGGCCACCCTGCAGGCCGACGACCCCATCAATATCCAGTTCACCAGCGGCACCACCGGCAATCCCAAGGGCGCGACGCTGTCGCACCACAACATCCTCAACAATGGCTTCTTCGTCGGCGAAGCCATCCGCCTGACGCCGGCGGACCGCCTGTGCGTACCGGTGCCGCTGTACCACTGCTTCGGCATGGTGATGGGCAACCTCGGCTGCATCACCCACGGCAGCACCATCGTCTACGCCGGCGAGGCCTTCGACCCCGGCGCGGTGCTGGAAACCATGGCAGCCGAACGCTGCACCGCGCTCTACGGCGTGCCCACCATGTTCATTGCCGAGCTGTCGCATCCGGATTTCGGCAGCTTCGACCTGTCGTCACTGCGCACCGGCATCATGGCCGGTTCGCCCTGCCCGGAAGCGGTGATGAAGCGAGTTATCGACGAAATGCACATGAGCGAGGTCACAATCGCCTACGGCATGACCGAAACCTCTCCGGTGAGTTTCCAGACCGGCGCCGACGACAGCCTGGCCAACCGGGTGGGCACAGTCGGCCGGATACAACCGCACCTGGAAGTCAAGATCGTGGACGAGGCCGGCCGGGTGGTGCCGCGCGGCGAGCCCGGCGAGCTGTGCACCCGCGGCTACAGCGTGATGCTGGGCTACTGGGACGACGACGAGAAAACCCGCGAGGCCATCGACGCGGCCCGCTGGATGCACACCGGCGACCTCGCCACCCTGGACGAACACGGCTATTGCCGCATCGTCGGCCGGCTCAAGGACATGGTGATCCGCGGCGGCGAGAACATCTATCCACGCGAAATCGAGGAGTTCCTCTACCGCCATCCGGATATCGAGGATGTCCAGGTGATCGGCGTGCCCGACGAGAAATACGGTGAGGAACTCTGCGCCTGGATCCGGCTCAGGGCCGGGGCCACGACTGATGCACAGGCCGTTCGCGCCTTCTGCGAGGGCGAGATCGCCCACTACAAGATTCCGCGGCTGATCCGGTTCGTCGAGGACTTCCCCATGACCATCACGGGCAAGGTGCAGAAATTCCGCATGCGTCAGACCATGATCGAAGAAAGGTCCGGCGACGTTTGACCTGTTGGGTTGCGATAAACGTTATACTGTAACGATGCGATCGACGCGCCTTCCCATGCGACTGCTGATCACCGCCCTGCTGGCGGTGCAGTTGCTGGGCGCGGCGCACGCATTCGAACATCCGGCCATCGACCATGCCGACCATGCCTGCGTGGTATGCGCGCACGGCAGCGGGCTGGATGCGGCCCCGCCGGCCGGGACCGCGACGACGTCTCTGCCGGCCACGCACGGGACACCAGCGCCGGCCACGCTGCGCCGGCCGCCGGCGCGGCCGGTTCTTGCCTACCGCAGCCGCGCACCACCAGTCCTGTCCTGATCCATTCGATCCGCCGTCTCCGCCTGCCGCGGGGGCGATTGCATACGGCGCCCGCGGGCGCCACCGATCAGGACCTTTCCCATGCGTATTCTCGTCTCCGGCGCCATCCTGGCGCTGAGTCTCGGGGCGGCAACGGCCGCCGAACCGGAAACCCTCGAACCGATCGCCGTCGAGGCCCTGCCGCTGGGCGACCGCGGCGAGGCCGAGGCCCTGCAACCCGCGGCCGTGGTGGCCGACGACGAACTCCTGCGTCAGCGCGACAACAGCCTCGGCCGGACGCTTGACGGCGAACCCGGCGTGTCCTCGTCGGACTTCGGCGTGGGGGTGGGACGCCCGGTGATCCGTGGCCTGTCGGGCGCCCGCGTGCGGGTGCAGGAAAACGGCCTCGGCTCCGGCGACGTATCGACCCTGAGCGTGGATCACGCCGTCTCCATCGACCCGCTATCCGCCCACCAGATCGAGGTCCTCAAGGGCCCGGCGACGCTGCTCTACGGCTCGGGCGCCATCGGCGGGGTCGTCAATGTGGTCACCCACCGCATTCCCCGGGCGGCTCCCAGCCGGCTGACCGGCCACATGGATCTGGCGATCGGGGATTCCACCCTGGATGACACGCTCGCCCGGCTGGACCTGTCCGGCGGCGCGGGACCACTGGCCTGGAACCTCCAGGGCGGGGTCACCGAAAGCGATGACTACGAGGCCAACGACAACCGACCCATCGGCAACAGCTTTTCGGAAACCGACCAGTTCAGCGGCGGCGCCGCCTGGACCGGTGACCGCGGCTACCTGGGCGCGGCGATCAGCGGCTTCGGCAGCGAGTACGGGATTCCCGGCGAGGACCCCACCATCACCATCGACCAGGATCGCGTCGATCTGGGCGGCGAGCTGCTCGACCCACTGCCCGGCTTCGACCGGCTGGAATTCGCCGGGGCCTACACCGACTACCTCCACGACGAGGGCGGCGAAGTGTTCTTCGACAACCAGGAAACCGAGCTGCGCCTGGCCCTGACCCACGGTGACGCGGCCGGCTGGACCGGGGCCCTGGGCATCCAGGCCTTCGACCGGCAGTTCGAGGCCTTCGGCGAAGAGGAAGTGTTCGTGCCGCCGGTGGATACCCGCAACGTCGGTTTGTTCGCAGTGGAGGAACGGCCGGTCGGCGCCTGGACGCTGCAGCTGGGCGGCCGGATCGAGTATCAGGAACATCAGGCCGAGGGGGGCAACCCGGATCGCGATCACACGCCGATCAGCCTGTCGGTGGGCGGGCTGCGCCCGCTGGGCAACAATGTCGTGCTGACGGTCAATCTGGGCCAGTACCAGCGCGGGCCGGCGGCCGAGGAGCTCTACAGCAACGGTCCGCACGAGGCCACGCAGACCTTCGAGCGGGGCGATCTCGACCTGGACGAGGAAACCGCCAACAGTCTCGACCTGGGGCTGCGACAGACAGCGGGCCGGCTGCGCTGGTCGGTCAATCTGTTCGTCACCGACTATGCCGATTTCGTGTTCCTGGATACCGTGGATGCCGGCCTCAACGCCGACGGCACCGGCACCCCCGCCCAGGACGGCCAGGCCGATCGCGTAAGCGAGGAAGGGGTGTTCGACCCGGCCGGCGAACTGCTCCTGCTGGATTACAACGCCGCCGATGCCATGTTCTACGGCGCCGAATTCGAGCTGGGCTACGACCTGCTGACCGGCGCGACGGGCCTGACCGCGCGGGTGTTCGGGGACATGGTCCGCGGCGAGCTGGACGACGACACCAACCTGCCCCGCATCACTCCGGCGCGGCTGGGTCTGGGCCTCGACCTCACCCACGGCCCCTGGCAGGCCACGCTGGAAGCCCTGACGGCGGACGACCAGAACCGCACCGCACCACTGGAAACCGCCACCGACGGCTACACCGTCATGACGGCCTTCATCGCGGTGGAACTGCCCGGCGCGGGTGCCCGCACGCAGTTGTATCTGCGCGGCGACAATCTGCTGGACGAGGAGATCATCCGGCACACCTCGTTTCTTCGCATCCCGCAGCCGGGACGCCGCTTCAGTGCGGGGTTGAGCGTGCGGTTCTGAAGCGGAGATCGTCACGCCTGACGGCGCCGCGACAGCCGGCGCCGTCAGGCATGCGATATCATACCGGCCAGTCTAGCGGGGTTATTATGTCCGAACTGCTGATCACCAACGCGCGCCTGGTCAACGAAGGCGCCATCACCGACGCCGATGTGCTCGTGAAGAACGGCCGGATCGAACGCGTCGATCGTGAAATCGCCGCGCCCGCCAATGCGCAGGTCATCGACGCCGACGGCCGCCATCTGCTGCCCGGCATGATCGACGACCAGGTGCATTTCCGCGAGCCGGGACTGACCCACAAGGCTGACATCGCCCACGAATCGGCCGCGGCGGTGGCCGGCGGCATCACCACCTACATGGAGATGCCCAACGTCAAGCCGCCCACCATCGATGCCGATGCGCTGGCGGACAAGCATGCCATTGCCGCGCGCAACAGCCGCGCCAACTACAGCTTCTACCTGGGCGCCACCAACGACAATATCGAGGCCATCAAGCGCCTGGACCCGCGCAACAACTGCGGCATCAAGGTGTTCATGGGCGCCTCAACCGGCAACATGCTGGTTGACGACGACGACGCCCTGCACGCCATCTTCGCGGCCGCACCGGTGCCCATCATCACCCACTGCGAGGACACGCCGACGGTGCTGGCCAACGAGGCTGCGGCGCGCGAGAAGTACGGCGACGACGTGCCCATGAGCGAGCATCCCTACATCCGCTCCGCCGAGGCCTGCTACAAGTCCTCCTCCAAGGCGATCGCGCTGGCCCGGGAACACGGCACCCAGCTGCACGTGATCCACCTCACCACCGAGCGCGAACTCGAGATGTTCGAGCCCGGCCCCGTGGCCGGCAAGCAGATCACGTCCGAGGGCTGCGTGCATCATCTGTTCTTTGATGAACGCGATTACGCCGAGAAGGGCACGCTGATCAAGTGCAATCCGGCGATCAAGACCTCCGCCGACCGTCAGGCCCTGTTGCGTGCGGTGGCCGAGGATCGCATCGACGTGATAGCCACCGACCACGCCCCGCATCTGCTGGAAGAAAAAAACCAGCCCTACTTCCAGGCGCCCGCCGGGCTGCCGCTGGTCCAGCACGCGCTACTGTCGGTGCTGGAACACATGCACCGCGGGCTGTTCTCGCTGGAAACCATTGTCCGCAAGACCTCGCATAACGTGGCCGAACGCTTTCAGGTCTCCGAGCGCGGCTTTGTTCGGGAAGGTTACTGGGCCGATCTGGTTCTGATCGACACGGAAAAGCCCACCATCGTGGATGACTGGCCGATTCTGTCGAAATGCGGCTGGTCGCCGTTTGCCGGCACCACCTTCCGTTCGTCGATCGTGGCCACCATCGTGTCTGGTCAAGTGGCCTACGAGGAAGGTAAAGTTGTGGCTGGCTGTACGGGTCAACCCCTGACATTCTCGAGGTAAGGGCGATGGAAACCAGCGACCTGCGCAAGGCGGGACTCAAGGCGACGCTGCCGCGGCTGAAGATCCTGCAGGTCCTCGAAGCGAACAAGGCCGACCATCTGTCGGCCGAAGACGTTTATCGCATGCTCATGGACGAGGGCGAAGACGTCGGCCTGGCCACCATTTACCGGGTGCTGGCGCAATTCGAGGATGCCGGCCTGGTGATTCGTCACCATTTCGAGGATGGCCACGCCCTGTTCGAACTGGAACAGGGTCATCACGACCACATCGTGTGCGTGAAATGCGGGCGCATCGAAGAATTCTTCGACCGCGACATCGAGCAGCGCCAGCGCAAGATTGCCGAGGACAACGGCTTCGACCTGTCCAAGCACACGCTGGTGCTCTACGGCGAATGCCAGAATACCAACTGCAAGAAGGGCGACAGCTGACCGATCGCCCATGACGCGCCGGGCGGCCGGTCTGATCAGTGTCCGTGCCCGCGCCGCGCTCCCGACTCCAACTCAGGTGCCCCGATGATTCAACCGCACGGCTCGTCCGAGCTCGCCCCCCGTTATGTCTCCGACCGCACGCAGCGCGACGCGCTGATCACGGAAGCTGGCAGCCTGCCGGGGCTCACGGTCTCCTCGGCCGCCGCCGCCAACGCAGTGATGCTGGGCGCCGGCTACTTCAATCCGCTTGCGGGTTTCATGAACAAGGCCGATGCCCTGTCGGTCGGCGCGACGCTGCGCACCACCTCCGGCCTGTTCTGGCCGGTGCCGGTGCTGAACCTGATCGAGGACCCGGCCGCCCTGAACGGCGCCGAGCGCATCGCCCTGCGCGACCCCAATGTCGCCGGCGAACCGATCCTGGCCATCCAGCACGTCGAGGGCATCGACGAGTTCAGCGCTGACGAACTGGAAACCCTGGCCGAACAGGTATTCGGTACCACCGACCGCGATCATCCCGGCGTGGGTACGTTCCTGTCCCAGGGCCGTTTCGCGGTGCACGGGCCGATCCAGGTACTGAATTTCAGCTACTTCGAAACCGACTTCCCCGATACATTCCGCACTGCCGGCCAGATCCGCGAGGAATTCGCGAACCGTGGCTGGGAACGCGTGGTGGCCTTCCAGACGCGCAATCCCATGCACCGCGCCCACGAGGAGCTGTGCAAGATGGCGCTGGCCGACACCGGCGCCGACGGCGTGCTGGTGCACATGCTGCTGGGCAAGCTAAAGCCCGGCGACATCCCCGCGGACGTGCGCGACGCCGCCATCCGCAAGATGGTGGAGCACTACTTCCCGGAAAACACCGTGATGATTGCCGGCTACGGCTTCGACATGCTCTACGCGGGCCCGCGCGAGGCGGTGCTGCACGCCCTGTTTCGCCAGAACGCCGGCTGCAGCTATCTGATCGTCGGTCGTGACCATGCCGGCGTGGGCGACTACTACGGCCCGTTCGATGCCCAGACCATCTTCGACCAGCAGGTGCCCGACGATGCCCTGGCCATCGACATCTACCGCGCCGACCACACCGCGTTCTCGAAGAAACTGGGCAAGGTAGTGATGATGCGCGACGTGCCGGATCACACCAAGGACGACTTCGTCCTGCTCTCCGGCACCGCCGTACGGGACATGCTGGGCCGCGGCGAGGCCCCGCCCCCGGAGTTCTCGCGACCGGAAGTCGCGGAAATCCTGATGGCGCATTATCAGAAGCAGGACGGGTAATTCCGGGTAGGGTCGGAATCATCCCGCCATCGGGACACGGTATGTAATCCGGCCGGCGCCATGAATGGGGCCCTACACCACCGGCCGAAACCACGGTGGGCCGAATCCCGGTAGGGTCGGATTCATCCGACCAGTCAGCTACGGCAATGTACCGGCCCACCCCTGACGGGGCAGGCCGGGTTTCGACCCTCGCTATGCCTCGGGACGCAGGGCGTAGCGTCCGCCGCCGATCAGCGCCACCGCCAGACCGCCGAACAGGAAGAAGCCCTGCAGTTCCAGCGCCCAGGCACCGCGTTCGGTCAGCGCGAAGATTTCACCGGTGTGCGCCAGCGCGATGGCGAACAGCATGTTGATCACCACCAGCACCCCGCCGATCCGCGCGTACAGGCCCAGAATCAGCATCACCGGGGCGACGACCTCGCCCACGTAGACACCGTAGGCCAGCAGACCGGGCAGCCCCTGGTTGGCGAGCATGCCTTCAATGCCGCCGATGCCGCCCAGGATCTTGGGGATACCGTGGCCGAGCATCGCCAGGCCGATGTAGGCACGCAGGATGAGTTTGCCGATGTCGGCCGTGTTGTCGTCGTTCATGCCATCGCTCGCGAGTGGAACCTCGGCGGATTCTAGCCTGCCGTCATGCCGGCTGTCGCGTCAGCTGGCTGACAGCAGTTCCGGGTTCTGTACCGCCCGCCAGCAGTACCAGGCCGCTACCGAGCGCCAGGGCGCCCAGATCTTCCCGGCATCGGCCAGTGCCGCGGGGGACGGCATCTCGCAGCCCCGGATGACGGCATAACCCTTGCGCACACCGAGATCGTCCACCGGCCATATATCGGGACGGCCGAGCCGGAAGATCAGCAGCATTTCGGCGGTCCATCGGCCGATGCCGCGCACCGCGGTCAGCCGCTCGATGACGGTTTCGTCGTCAAGCTGGCGCAGCCGGCGAATGTCGGGCAGGCGCCCGTTCAGGCAGTGATCGGCCAGATCCCGTGCCGCTCGCAGCTTGTTGACGGACAGCCCGGCGCCACGCAGTTGCTCGTCGTCGAGACGCTCGAGCCCGGCGGCGCTGGCGCGGTTGTCACCGAACAGCGCCAGTATCCGGGCGTGAATGGTGCCGGCGGCCTTGCCGGACAATTGCTGGTAGACGATGGCCCGCAGCAGCACCTCGAAGGTATCGCCGCGCATGCGGTCGGCACCGAAACGCACCGGCCCGACCCGTTCGATCAACCCGGCCAGCCGCGGGTCAGTAGCGCTCAGCGCCCTGGCCGCGACTGCTGGATCATAGGTCAGAACGCTCAAGCAGCGTCGCCCACGTCCTCGTGGAAAAACCGCCCTTCCCGAGTGGGATGGATGATGCCCACGCGCACCGCGAAATCCCCGAAGTGCTCGCCGGGTTCACGCTCGGCGGCATAGCGGTGAATCATGGGCACGAGCTCGGCCATGATCTCGTCCTCGCCGATGTTCTCGCGGTAGAGCTTGTTGAGCCGATCGCCGGTGAACGAGGCCCCGAGATACAGGTTGTACTTGCCCGGCGCCTTGCCGGTGAAGGCAATCTCGCCCAGATAGGGGCGTGCGCAACCGTTGGGGCAACCGGTCATGCGGATGACGATGGCCTTGTCGTCCAGCCCGGCGTCGGCCATGACCGCATCCAGCTTGCCGATGAAGCCGGGCAGGTAGCGCTCGGACTCCGCCATCGCCAGCCCGCAGGTGGGGAAAGCCACGCAGGCCATCGCGGCCTGGCGCAGCGCCGTCTGGCGGCCGCCGCCGTCGAGACTGTATTGGTCCACGATGGCCTGTATCGCCGCCCGATCGGCTTCATCGACGTTGGCCACGATCAGGTTCTGGTTGCAGGTCAGGCGGAATTCGCCGCGGTGCACGCCGGCCAGCTCCCGCAGCCCGGTCATCAGCTGCTGGTGCTCGAAATCGGCAATGCGACCGTTCTCGATCAGCAGCGTCAGATGCCAGCGCCCGTCGTCGCCCTGGGTCCAGCCGAAGCGATCCCCATTGCCGGTGAACATCGCTTCGCGCGCGGGCTCGAGCGAAAATCCCAGGCGGTTGGTCAGCTCGCTCTCGAACCAGTCGAGGCCGTTATCGTCCAGCGTGTACTTGAATCGGGCCCGCTTGCGGTTCACCCGGTCGCCGTAATCCCGCTGAATGCCGATCACGTGTTCGGATACCGCGAGCACCTGATCGGGCGTGCAGAATCCGATTACCGAGCCCAGCCGCGGGTAAGTCGTCGGTTCGCCGTAGGTTGCGCCCATGCCGCCGCCGACCGACACGTTGAACCCCAGCAGTTCATCGCCGTCGGCGATGGCGATGAAGCCCAGGTCGTTGGCGTACACGTCGCTGTCGTTTTCCGGCGGGATGGCGATCGCGACCTTGAACTTGCGCGGCAGATACTGGCTGCCATAGAGCGGCTCGTGGTCCGGCTCGCCGCTCGATTCGCCGTCGAGCCAGAGTTCCTCGTAAGCCTTCGAGCGCCACAGCAGGTGCTCGCTTATGCGATGGGTCCAGTCATGGACCTCGGCGTGCAGACGCGAGCGGTGCGGATTGGTGTTGGCCACCACGTTGCGGTTGACGTCACCGCAGCCGCCCTTGGCATCCAGCCCGGCGGCATCGACCGCCTGCAGCAACGGCTTGAGGTGTTCCTTGAACACGCCGTGGTACTGGAACGTCTGGCGGGTGGTCACCCGCAGCGTGCCGTTGGCGTAGATACGTGCGATCTCGTCCAGCGCCAACCATTGCGAGGCCGTGAGTACGCCGCCGGGCAACCGCAGGCGCACCATGAACTGGTAGTGCGGCTCCAGCTTCTGCTGCTTGCGCTCGGCACGCAGGTCGCGATCGTCCTGCTGATAGAAGCCGTGGAACTTGGTCAGCTGGGTATCGTCGTCGGCCACCGCCCCGGTGGCGCGGTCGGCCAGGCTCTCGGCGATGGTGCCGCGCAGATAGTTGCTGCGCGACTTGATGTGCTCGACGTCGTTGAAGTCGGGTTGAATCTCGGGCATAGGTTTGAAGAGGTTTCGAGTTTGATGTTTCGGGTTTCAAGTTGCGCCCGGAACTCCGAGCACTACTGCCTGAAACCCGAAACGTGAAACTTGAAACGCGGCATGTCAGTAGACGTCCCGCTGATAACGCTTTTCCTTCTGCAGCCGCTTGAGATAGTCGGCGGCCGCGTCGGCGCTCATACCGCCCTGCTCGGCGATTATATCGCCCAGCGCGTCGTGTACATCGCGGGCCATCTGGTTGGCGTCGCCGCAGACGTAAACATTGGCGCCATTCTCGAGCCAGCCGTACACGTCCCGGGCCTGTTCCCGCAGACGATGCTGCACGTAGACCTTGTCGGCCTGGTCGCGCGAAAAGGCCACATCCAGACGGCTGAGCAGGCCGTCGCGGCGCCAGCGCAGCCATTCGGTCTGGTAGTAGAAGTCGGTGCGGAAATGCGGCGCGCCGAAGAACAGCCAGTTGTCGCCGCCGGCGCCCTGCTCCTCGCGCTCCTGCAGGAAGGCACGGAACGGAGCGACGCCGGTGCCAGGGCCGATCATGATCAGCGGCGTGTCATTGTCGGTCGGCAGCTTGAAGCTCTTGTTGGCGTCGATATACACCGGCACCCTGTCGTCCTCGCCCACCCGATCGGCCAGATGCGTGGACGCCACGCCCAGGCGGTCGCGGCCGTGGCTGTGATAGCGCACCGCTGCCACCGTCAGGTGCAGTTCGTCCGGATTGGCGGCATGACTCGAGGCGATCGAGTACAGCCGCGGTGGCAGCTTGCGCAGCAGGCGTACGAAATCCGCCGCGGACAGGCCCGGCACCGGGTATTCGCCAACCAGATCGGTCAGGTCGCGGCCGTAGACGTAATCGGCGAATGCATCGCGCTGATCATCGCCGAGCAGGTCCTGCAGGGCACTCGACTCGGCAAGCTGGGCGTATTGCGTGACGAACGGCCGCGTCAGCGTCGTGATCTCGTACTGGTAGCGCAGCGCATGCGCCAGGCTCACCTCGCCGTCCACGCCGGTCACCCGAGCATCGCCGTCCAGCTGCAGGGCCGCCAGCAACGCGTCCACCGCGGCCGGGGGATTGCTCGGCACCACGCCGAGGGAATCCCCCGGGGTCCAGATCAGACCGGAATCCTCAGTATCCAGCTCGATGTGGCGCACCTCCTTGTCGGAGCCGCGGCCATTGAGCACCGTGTTCGCCAGTAGCGAGGCCTCGAACGGGTTCTTGCGGGTGGGCGCCTCCGGCGCGCGTGATGCCGTGGGCAGGGTCGTGACCGTCGGATGGGCATTGCCGGCCGGTTCGGGCGCGGCGAACTTGGCCAGCACGTCAGCCGTCCAGGCTTCCGCGGCATCGTCGTAGTCGACGTCGCAGTCCACCCGGTCGATCACCCGGGTACCCCCGAGCTCGGCCAGGCGCTCGTCGATCACGCGGCCGGTCTCGCAGAAATGCTCGTAGCTGGAATCACCCAGGGCCAGGACCGAGAACCGGACCCCATCGAGCTTGGGCGCCTTCTTGCCATGCAGGAACTCATAGAAATCCTCGGCATCGTCCGGGGGCTCGCCTTCACCATGGGTGGAAACCACCACCACCAGGTTGCTTTCCTGCTTGAGATCCTTGGGCTTGTATTCAGCCATGTCGGCCAGCCGCGCGGTAATGCCGCCGGCCTGGGCGGCATCGCGCAGACTGCCGGCCACGCCTTCGGCGTTGCCCGTCTGCGATCCATAAAGGATGGTCAGCGTCTGCGAACTGCTCGCCGCCGCGGCCGGCGCGGCGTCGGCCACCGCGCCGGATTCCGCCAGCGCCGCGTTCAGCCCGGCCAGATACCCGCTGATCCATGTCGCCTGCATGGGCGATAGGGTCTCCACCAGCGATTCCAGCTGGGCAGCCTGACTGGCGTCGAGCGGGCTGCTATGTTCGCGAATCTGTGCGGCTTTCATGACGTTGGTCTCGTGGCATACGGGCCGAATGGGCACAGCCCCTGAGCGTGACGTGCAGCCTACGCTCGCGTCGTTATATTTAAAATATCTTGTTCATTATTTTTTTATAACTTTTTATGCAGATCGCCGCCCGTCCCGGTTGTTGCTAGAGTGCCGGTATCGCCCGTCAATCCGCCTTCCGCTCTTGCGTGACCCGGCCGCTGCCATGCCCCTCTGGCCCTGGATTCTGAGCCTCACCCTGTGGCTGGGCGCCTGTGCGGTGGCGCCGCCGCGGCAGCCGGACAATCTTTGCGCCATCTTTCAGGAGAAGGACGGCTGGTACGACGATGCCCGTGCCGCGCAAGAGCGCTGGGGCACGCCGATTCCCGTGCAGATGGCGATCATCTTCCAGGAATCCGCCTACCAGCAGGACGTGCGCCCGCCCCGCACCCGGCTGTTATGGGTCATCCCCTGGACACGGCCCTCGTCGGCCTACGGCTACACCCAGGCGCTGGACAGCACCTGGGCCTGGTATCAGCGCGACAGCGGCAACAGCTGGGCCGACCGTGACGACTTCGAGGACGCCGTCGACTTCGTAGCCTGGTACGTGCACCAGAGCCATCGGCAGATCGGCATTGCCCACCACGATACCTACAGCCAGTATCTGGCGTATCACGAGGGTCAGAACGGCTTCAAACGCCGCACCTGGGCGAACAAGAAATGGCTGATCAACGTGGCCTATCGCGTGAGCGCCCGCGCTGACCGCTATACCCGGCAACTGGCCGGTTGCCGCGAGGATCTGGAAAGCGGCGGCTGGTGGTTTTTCTGATCCTCAGACCAGCGCCGGTGTGTAGTGATCCACCAGCAACAGCGTGAAAATGGCCATCAGGTAGACGATGGAATAGCCGAAGGTCTTCATCGCCAGACCCGGCCGCGGGGCGTACTTCAGGCGAATGGCGTAATACAGGAACCAGCCGCCCAGTACGCTGGCGCCGACCAGGTACAGCAGCCCGCTCATGCCCACGGCGAACGGCAGCAGGGTCACCAGCACCATCATCACCGTGTACAGCAGCACCTGGGTGCGCGTGTACGCCAGTCCGTGCGTGACCGGCAGCATCGGGATATCCACCTCGGCATATTCCCGGTGGCGTTCGATTGCCAGCGCCCAGAAATGCGGCGGCGTCCAGACGAAGATGATCAGGAACAGCAGCAGCGAATGGGGATCGATGGTGTTGGTCACCGCCGACCAGCCCAGCACCGGCGGCGCCGCCCCGGCCGCACCGCCGATGACGATGTTCTGCGGCGTCGCGCGCTTGAGGTATAGCGTGTAGATGCCGGCATAGCCCACCAGTGTCAACAGCGTCATCCAGGCCGTGAGCGGGTTAACCAGCCAGTGCAGCACGGCCATGCCCAGCAGGCCGATGACCAGGGCAAACATCGAGGACTCCGGCACACCCAGGTGGCCGGTCACCAGCGGGCGGCCGCAGGTGCGCGCCATGCGGGCGTCGGCCTGACGGTCCAGAATCTGGTTCAGGGCCGCCGCCGAGGCCGCCATCAGGCCGATGCCGGCAGTGCCGAATACCAGTGCCGGCCAGGGCACCATGCCCGGCGTTGCCAGGAACATGCCCACCATCGCGGTGAACACGATCAGCAGCACCACCCGTGGCTTGCACAACTCGTAGTAGTCGGCCAGCCGCTGGGCGAACGTGGGCCGCGCCAGATCGAGGGAATTGGCACTCACGAGAGCCTCGCTCCCATCCGCCAGCTTGCGTGATTGACCGCCATAACCACCAATAATAGCAATGCCGCCGCCCCGTTGTGGGCCACCGCCACCAGCAGCGGCAGATGGGCCACCACCGCGGTAATCCCCAGAACGATCTGCAGCGTGACGGCCAGCAACAGCGCACCGGCCAACCAGCGCCAGCGATCATCGCGTCCGCCGGCGCGCCAGAGCACGGCGGTTAGTAACAGCATCACCGCGGCCACCACGATCGCACCCAGCCGGTGCACCCAGTGGATGGTGGCGCGGGGTTCGGCGTCGAGCACGCCGTACTCGTAGTTGATCCCCAGCCCGTGCCACAGGGTGAAGGCCTGGGCATAGTCGGTGTCCGGCCACCATTGCCCCTGGCAGGTAGGGAAGTCCGGACAGGCCAGCGCGGCATAGTTGGTCGAGGTCCAGGCGCCCAGGAACAGTTGCGCGAACAACGCCACCAGCGCCACGCCGGCCAGCAGCCGAAGCCGCGGACAGGCGGCCCAGCCGTTGAAATGGCGCCCCTGGCGCAGCAGACACCACCACAGCAGCGCCAGCGTGGTCATGCCGCCCAGAAGATGCGCCGTCACCACCAGCGGCTTGAGCAGCCAGGTGACCGTCCACATGCCGAGAATGCCCTGGAAGATCACCAGCCCCACAAGCGTCCACGGCAGCACCCGCTGCTGATGCGCCAGCGCCCGGCGGCGCCAGGCCATCCAGGCCAGCGCCAGGATTAGCAGCCCGAGGGCGCTGGCCAGATAGCGGTGGATCATCTCCTTCCACGCCTTGGGGGCCTCGACCGGGCGTTCCGGGAAGGCTGCGTTTGCCACCTCGGTTTCCGCGCCCAGCATGGGTACATCCAGATGGCCGTAGCAGCCCGGCCAGTCGGGACAGCCGAGCCCGGCGTCGGCCAGCCGCACGTAGGCGCCAACCGTGATCACCACGAATGCCAGCGCAATGGCGAGCAGATTGAGGCGATAGAAGCGATCGGTCATGGATGTAATTTCCGGCAACGCCGCAACGGCATCAGCCGATGTGCGACAGCTTGAGCAGGTGCTTGATGTCCTTGAACAGGGCATCGGCCGGGCTGTCCATATCCCGCGGGTAGTACAGCACCCAGTTGCCCAGCGGATCGATCAGATATATCACCCCGCTGGCCGCCGGGGCCGAGGCGCGCTCGTTTAGAAATGCCTGCAGCCGATCACCGCCGGTCACCACGACAAGGTCCGGATGACCGTTGTCCGGCAGGGATGCGTCCGCGGCGTCGCCGGTCACCAGCACTCGCTGCACCCGAGTGGCCCGGCGGTGCAGCAGTGTGCGTACCTGACGGGTATCGGCCAGGACGGCCTGACAGGTGTCACCGCAACCTTGCGGCGCCACGGTGAGCACGGTCCACATCTCGTCGAACAGGTCACGCCCGTCGACGGCGCCGTTCTCGCCCTGAAATGCGGCATCCGGCAACGCCTGGACCGGCTGCACCAGCACGCCCTTGCTGCCGCCGCCGGTTGGCATCCAGCGTGGCACGGCGTAGTACATCAGCGCGGCCAGGGCCAGCGGGCCGAAGAACAGACCCACCAGCACCAGCAGTTTCAGTCGCGATCGGGTTGTTGGTTGCGTCATGCGCGTCGCTTCGTGTTCATGAACAGAAATATCACCAGCACTGCCAGCGCCATGGCGTACCACTGCACCGCATAGCCGATGTGCCGCTGCGGCGGAATCCCCACCGACTGCCAGTCGCGCTCGAACCCGCCCGGCTGGGACTCGTCCAGCAGGACGATGCCGGTCAGGATCGGCGCCTCGTACTGGCACTCGACCTGCGCGGCGGTCGGATAGTTCAGCACCCGCGGCCAGTCCGACTGTTCACAGGCATCAGGCGCCGCCAGCCGCATCCCCGGTTCCGGCAACGAACGCCAGAGTCCGGTCACGCGCTGCCGGCCGGCCGGCACATCGGGACGCGGTGGCTCGGCCCGGTCACCGCTCCGTGCCACCCAGCCCCGGTCTATCAATACGAGCCGGCCGTCATCCAGACGCAGCGGCGTCCATACGCGGTACCCGGCAGCGCTTTGCCAGACCTGGTTGTCCAGCAGCAGCTGGCGCCCGGCCAGATAGCCACCCGACACCACCACCCGCCGACCATAGTCCGATCCCGGCTGGGTAACGTCCGCCAGACGCATCGGTTCTGCCTGGCGTGCCGTACTTCTCTGCTCTAGGATGGCCTGCTTGTCCTGCGCTCTATGCAGTTGCCAGGTGCCCAGCCCGCCCAGCACCAGCATCGCCGGCAGAAACACGAGCCAGGCCCACCAGGGCGGACGGAACCTCAAGATTCAATGACCAAAATCATCATCGTCATCTTCCTCGTCGCCATCGTCACGGCCCTGATGGCGGGCATGGTCTTTCTGGTCAAGGACGACGGCGACAGCAAACGTACCGTGCGGGCGCTCACATGGCGGATCAGCCTGTCACTCGCCCTGATCACCCTGCTGGTGATCGGCTACGCCGCGGGCTGGATCCAGCCGCACGGCGTGATGCCGCGCTGACACCCGGCGCTGTCCGGCAACAGCACCGGGCCCGCCCTCAAAGTATGTAGACGAAGACGAACAGGCCCAGCCACACCACGTCGACGAAATGCCAGTACCAGGCCACGGCCTCGAAGCCGAAGTGGTCGTGCTCGGAAAAGTGGCCCTTCAGGCATCGCCCCAGGATCACGATCAGCATGATCGTGCCCAGCGTCACGTGCATGCCGTGAAAGCCGGTGAGCATGAAGAAGGTCGAGCCGTAGATGCCCGAACTCAGGGTCAGATTGAGATCCTGATAGGCGTGGATGTATTCCTCGGCCTGGAAAAACAGGAAGGCCAGACCCAGGGCAACGGTTGCGGCCAGACCCAGATTCAGCTTGAGCCGGCTACCTTCCTTGAGGCCCCAGTGCGCGATGGTCAGCGTCACGCCGGAGGTCAGCAGGAGAATGGTGTTCAGGAACGGTACACCCCAGGGCGGAATGATGCCGAACTCGCCGCCGACACCGGCCGGACCGTTGGTGGGCCAGGACGCCTCGAACCCCTTCCACAGAAACTCGTTGGTGGTGAACTCCGAGCCTTCGCCCGCCAGCCATGGCACGGACAGCACACGGGCGTAGAACAGTGCGCCGAAGAAGGCGCCGAAGAACATCACCTCGGAAAAGATGAACCAGCTCATGGCCCACCGGAAGGTCATGTCCTCCTGGGCGCCGTAAGCACCGCTACGGTTTTCGCGGATCACACCGCGGAACCACACGAAACTCATCACCAGCACCATCGCCAGACCCGCGGCCATTGCATAGGCGCCAATGCCGTCGGAGCCGTTGAGCACCGCCGCGAACCCGCCGAGCATGACGATCATGCTCACGGTCATCATGAACGGCCAGGCACTGGGCTCCGGCACGTAGTACTGCTCGTTTCGTGTCTGGACCGACATGATTCTCCCTCTCTACCTGATGACCACAGCCGTCTGGCGCGGGTGGCCGGGTGTTGTTCTGGTCGACTGAGTCATCAGCCGCTCATGCTGATGAATATCGCCACATAGAAACCCACGGCCACCGCGACGAGCACCGCCGCGGTGACCAGGTTACGCCGCCGGAGTGCCTTGTCTTCAGGCATGCTTCTCCGGCACCGCGGTGATTTCCCTGGGATCGATCGTCGGCGGGGTCTCGAAGGTGTGGTACGGCGCCGGCGAGGCCACCGTCCATTCCAGGCCCCGGGCGCCTTCCCAGACGCGGTCCGTGGCCTTCTGGCCGGCGCCGCGCATGCACTGGATCATGTTGTAGATGAACACGAACTGCCCGATGAAGAAGGCGAACGCGCCCACCGACGAGATCACGTTGAACTCGGTGAACTGGGTGGCGTAGTCCGGGATGCGTCGCGGCATGCCGGCCAGGCCCAGGAAGTGCTGCGGGAAGAACAGCACGTTGATCCACACGGCCGACCACCAGAAGTGGAACTTGCCCAGCGTCTCGTTGTACATCACACCGGTCCACTTGGGGATCCAGTAGTAGATGGCGGCAATGATGGAGAACACCGCACCCGGTACCAGCACGTAGTGGAAATGCGCCACCACGAAGTAGGTGTCGTGGTACTGGAAGTCCGCCGGGGTGATCGCCAGCATCAGGCCGGAAAAGCCACCCAGCGAGAACAGGAACACGAAGCCGAGCGCGAACAGCATGGGCGTTTCGAACGTCATCGCCCCGCGCCACATGGTGGCCACCCAGTTGAACACCTTCACGCCGGTTGGCACCGCGATCAGCATGGTGGCGAACATGAAGAACAGCTCGCCGGCCACCGGCATGCCCACGGTAAACATGTGGTGGGCCCAGACGATGAACGACAGGAAGGCGATCGAAGCCGTCGCGTAGACCATGGAGTCATACCCGAACAACGGCTTGCGCGCGAAGGTCGGGATGATGGTCGACACGATGCCGAACGCCGGCAGGATCATGATGTAAACCTCGGGATGCCCGAAGAACCAGAAGATGTGCTGGAACATCACCGGATCACCACCGCCGGTGGCGGAGAAGAAGGTGGTGCCAAAGTAGCGGTCGGTCAGCAGCATCGTCACCGCCCCGGCCAGCACAGGCATCGCCGCGATCAGCAGATACGCGGTGATCAGCCAGGTCCATACGAACAGCGGCATCTTGAGCAGGGTCATGCCCGGCGCGCGCATGTTCAGAATGGTCACTACCACGTTGATGGCGCCGGTGATCGACGAGATGCCCATCATGTGGATGGCGAAGATCATCAGCGGCAGTGAATCACCGGATTGCAGCACCAGTGGTGGATACATGGTCCAGCCGGCCGCCGGGCCGCCGCCGTTCACGAACAGCGTCGACAGCAGCATGGCGAAGGCGAAGGGCAGAATCCAGAAGCCCCAGTTGTTCACCCGCGGCAGGGCCAGGTCGGAGGCACCGATCATCATCGGCACCATCCAGTTGGCCAGCCCCACGAAGCCGGGCATCACCCCGCCGAAGATCATCACCAGCGCATGCAGCGTGATCATCTGGTTGTAGAAATCGGGATCGACGAACTGGATGCCCGGACCGGTGAGCTCGGCCCGGATGATCAGCGACATCACCCCGCCGATGAACAGCATGGTCAGGGAGAAGATCAGATACAGGGTGCCCAGATCCTTGTGGTTGGTGGTGCTGACCCACCGCATGATCCAGGGGAAGAACCCGTCCTTGAGCGTGACCGGTCCGTGGTGATGGTGGTCGTCGTGACCTGCCTCGTGTGCGTGACTCATTGCCTGACTCCGCTAGAAAATCTTAACGCTTTGCCTTGATCTGGGACGGCTGGATCGCATCCCCGGTGTCGTTGCCGAACGCGTTGCGCTCGAAGGTGATCACCGCCGCGATCTTCCGGTCGGACATGCCGTCCTTGTAGGCGGGCATGGCGCCCTTGCCGTTGAGCACCCGGTCGATGTGCTCATCCAGTGATCCGGTCGCGATCTCGCTGCCTTTCATCGCCGGGAATCCCGCCGCCGGCATGCCCGAGCCGTCGGCCTGATGACAGGCCGCGCATTGACTGTTGTAGATTTCCTCGCCCTCGGACATCAGCGTGTCCATCGGGATGTCGCCGCCGCCGGCATCACTGCCGCCGGTATCAGCCTGGGCGACCTGGGCGGATTCGCCACCCGCATCCGACGCGGTTTCCTGCGCGGATGCCGAATCGCCGGCATCGGCGGTCTGGGTGCCGGCCGCGTCGCCGCCATTTTCCGCCACCCAGGCGTCGAATTCGTCCTGACTCACGACCTCGACCACGATCGGCATGAAGCCGTGGCCGCGACCGCAGAGTTCCGAGCACTGACCGCGATACACGCCGGTTTCCTCGGCCTTGAACCACATCTCGTTGATGAAACCGGGGATGGCGTCCTTCTTGCCGCCGAGTTCCGGCACCCACCACGCGTGAATGACATCGTCGGCGGTCAGCAGGATGCGCACCTTCTGGTCCACCGGCACCACCATGCGGTTGTCCACTTCCAGCAGGTAGTTCTCGACCGTGTTCGGATCGATACCGGAATCGAGCTGACGCGCGGCGTTGCTGTCCTGGGCCAGACGGCTGTAGATATTCACGCCGCTGTCGACGTATTCGTACTGCCACATCCACTGGTAACCGGTCACCCGCACCGTCAGATCGGAATTGCTGGTGTCCTCCACGCGGATCAGCGTGCCGGCGGCGGGAATCGCCATGCCGATGAGGATCACGAACGGGACGATGGTCCAGGCGATTTCGACGCTGGTGGACTCGTGGAACTGCGCCGCCTCGACGCCGCGCGACTTCCGGTGCGCGATCAGCGAATAGATCATGGCGCCGAACACCACCACACCGATGGCCACGCAGATCCAGAAGATGAGCATGTGCAGGCCGTAGATCTCGCGGGTCATGGCCGTCACGCCCTTCGGCATGTTCAGCCCCCACTCGGCCGCCACCGGCCCGGCGATCACGGCCGACAATGCGGCCGCGAGATAGCTAAGTCCTTTCATTTCAACCGTCCTCTCCGATTGTCACTTGCCGACCCATCGCCGTCCCCCGCAGCCAGCGCCGCAAACGGCCGGCGACGGCGGCGCGCTCCTCGTCGGTCAGGCACTGCCCCAACACGCAGCCCTGTCCGTGCGAGCCCAGCCATAGTCGCGATGGGCTGGTTACATACGGTCCGGGTTCCAGTCTTACCTGTGCCCAGGCACGCTGAAACTCCCAACGCCGTTCCGGCTGATGACGGCCGGCTTCCACCCGGATCACGTCATCTGCCACTGAAATCACTTCCCGGTATGCATTGTCCCGCATACCCCACCAGAGCCCTGCCGCCAGCGCCGCCATTTCCAGGCCGGCGAACGGCAGCACCATCCAGAAGCCCTGCCACGCCAGAATGCCGGCGATGCCGAACGACACCATGCACATCCCTGCGAAGAACACGTACGCGTGCTCGACGCTAAGCGAGGCATTGGGACGGATGACCAGGCGCGACATGGCGATGATTGCTTATGGCGAGCAGGCTGCCCCGATAGTGGAACCAACCGGATTCTAGCCAGCCCGCCGGGGACTGGCAAACCCGGGACTCACTACGGGTTCGTTTCGGTTACTGTCAGCTACGCCAGATCATGGTCAGCGGTTGCACGGCGGCGTCCGGATCGGCGCCGGGCCGAATCAACGCATGGACCGCGCTTTCGGGCATTCGCGCGCACAGACTGGCCACATTGTCCTGCCAGCGTGGCTGTGCCGGCGGCAGGACGTTGGCCACCCAGCCGACCAGTTGGGTGCGTCGCGCGATGGCCTCGGCCGACAGCAGCGCATGATTCAGGCAGCCCAGCCGCATCCCCACCACCAGCAGCACCGGCCAGCCGTGACCGGCCACCCAGTCCGCGGTATCCAGCGCGGGGGTCAGCGGCACCCGCCAGCCGCCGGCCCCCTCGACCACCACCAGATCCGCGCTGGCGGCCAGGCGGGCATGAGCAGCGTCCAGCACCGCTGGATCAATCATCAGCCCGCTATCCGCCGCCGCCAGATGCGGCGCTACCGGCTCGGCCAGGGCCACCGGATTGACGTCGTCATACTCGAAGCCGCCGCCCGCCGCTTCCATCAGCGCCAGGGCATCCTCGTTTCGCAGACCCTCGGCGGTGCGCTCGCAGCCTGCCGATACCGGCTTGAACGGCGCCACCCGCAGGCCGGCGGCCCGTAGCGCCCGGATCAGCGCGGCAGCCACGTAGGTCTTGCCGATCTCTGTATCGGTGCCGGTCACGAACAGGCTCGGCGTCATGTAGCGCCCTCGGTCGCCGGTGCCAGATCCGCCACGAACGACGCCACGCGGTCGGCGAACTCCCGCTCGTGCGACAGGAACGGCGCATGGGCGGCCCGGGCGACCCGCCAGAGCTGGGCCCGCGGCAGCTGGTCGACCATCCAGGCCATGGCATCGGGATGCGCCATGCGATCGCGTTCGCCGGCCACTGCCAGCACCGGCAAGTCCAGACCGGCCAGCGCCGGCCGCAGATCCGCCTCGTGCAGCAGATCCAGGCCCGCCTCCAGTCCCGGCAGGCCCGGCGGACGCGCCAGCAATTCGTTGCGCAACTGTCGCACCAGGTGGCGGGCGCCGGGCTCGGCCAGCACCTGCAGCATCAGGAATTCCTGCAGCGTACTCGCGAAGTCCGCGGCCAGGCCGCGCCGCGTCTCGGCCAGCGCCGACGGCTTCATGCCCCAGGACCAGTCGCCACCACGCACGAACCGCGGCAGACAACCGACCAGGATCAGGCCTCGTACCCGATCGGGATGACGGCGCGCCGCGTTCAGACAGACCAGACCGCCCAGCGACCAGCCCAGCAGGACCCCGGGCCCGGTCATCCGCTCGACCAGATCATCGGTCCAGTTGTTCAGCCCCACCACCCGCGCTTCGCGGCCGCCGTGACCTGGCAGATCCAGCGCCTGCACGTCCAGGCGCCCGGCCAGACGGGACTGCAGCGGGTCCCAGACGCGGGCGGACACACCCCAGCCCGGCAGGCAGGTCAACCCGGGCGTCACGCCACCGGTTCCGGCGGGCGCACACAATCCGCCAGGGCCGCCAGCAGGCCGTCCACCTGTTGAGCGTCGTGGGCCGCAGTGAGCGTCACACGCAGCCGCGCGGTGCCTTCCGGGACCGTGGGCGGGCGAATCGCCGACACCAGATACCCCCGTTCCAGCAACGCACGGCTGGCCGCCAGGGCATCGGCATCGCTGCCCAGCACCAGCGGCTGAATGGGTGTAAGCGGGGTTTCGAGTGGCGAGTTTCGAGTTGCGGGCGAGGCACCGGCAGCGTCACGGATGCCACCGTCGACCACGATGCCGAGCTGCTCGCAGCCACGGCGGAAACGGGCGATCAGTTCGAACAGGTGCGCGCGGCGCCAGTCATCCTCGCGCAGGCGCCGCAGACCCGCAGAAGCGGCCGCCGCCACCGCCGGCGGCGGCGCGGTGGAAAAGACCAGCGTGCGCGCCCGCTGGATCAGGTACTCGATCAGCGCCTCGTCGCCGGCCACGAACGCCCCGGCCGCGCCCACTGACTTGCCGAGTGTGGCGACGTATACGTCGGGACTCGGGACTCGGGACTCGGGAACCGGGTACGGCGGCGCGCAGGCCCCGCGCCCGCCGCCGAGCACGCCGAAGCCGTGGGCGTCGTCCACCATGGTCCAGGCGTCATGCCGGGCGGCGGCGGTCATCAACGCCGGCAGCGGCGCCAGGTCGCCGTCCATGGAGAAGACACTATCGGTGACCAGCAGCCGGTGGCCGGACCCGGCTGCACCTAGCTGCTCATCGGCGGCCCCGGGGTCGGCGTGGGCATAAACTCGCTTGGTGGCGCCGGACAGGCGGGCCCCGTCGATCAGCGAAGCATGGTTGAGTGCATCCGCCACAATGGTGTCGCCCCGCCCCACCAGCGCGTCGATAATGCCGACATTGGCCGCAAACCCGGTGGCGAACAGCAGCGCGCGGGGCCGGCCCAGGTAATCGGCCAGCTGTTCCTCCAGTTCGGCGTGGGCCCGGTTGTGGCCGCTGATCAGCTGCGACGCCCCGCTGCCGCTGCCGGTCTGCCGGGCAGCAGCGGCCATCGCCTCAGCCACGCCGGGATCGGCGGCCAGACCCAGATAGTCATTGCTGCAGAAATTTAGGCAACGGCGGCCGTCGACTTCGATGCGCACGCCATGGGAACCCGCCACCACGCGCCGATGGCGATAACGCTGGCGGTCTTCCAGCGCCGCCAGCTCACGCGCCAGATGCGCGCCCAGCGAGGGGGTCACTGCCCGGCGGCGGCCTGCGGGGCGGCGTCGGCGCAGGGCCTGGCGGCGTCCTCCGGCAATTCCGTGTAACGCGGCTGCGGCTCCGGATACATGCCGAGCTTGTCCAGCAGCGCCAGGTCCTTGCGGTGCTGCGGATTGGCGGTGGTCAGCAGCTGATCGCCATAGAAGATGGAATTGGCGCCAGCCAGGAAACACAGCGCCTGGGTGGATTCGCTCATGGCCTCGCGCCCGGCGGACAGGCGCACATAGGAGGCCGGCATCAGGATGCGCGCCACCGCAATGGTGCGCACGAAATCCAGTTCGTCGATCGGCTCCACGCCGTACAGCGGTGTACCGGGCACCTGCACCAGATTGTTGATGGGTACGCTCTGCGGGTGTTCCGGCAGATTGGCCAGTGTCTTCAGGAACTCCACCCGGTCCTCGGGTTCCTCGCCCATGCCCACGATGCCGCCGCAGCAGACCTTTACTCCGGCGTCACGCACGGCTTCGAGCGTTTCGAAGCGGGTCTCGTAGCTGCGCGTGGTGATCACTTCCTCGTAATAGCGTTTGGAGGAATCGATGTTGTGGTTGTAGTAGTCCAGCCCGGCATCGGCCAGCCGCTCGGCCTGCTGCGCCTTGAGCATGCCAGCGGTGACGCAGGTTTCCATACCTTCGGCCTTGACCGCCTGCACCATCTCGATCACCCGGTCCAGGTCCTTGTCCTTGGGCCGGCGCCAGGCCGCGCCCATGCAGAAGCGCGTGGCGCCGGCGGCCTTCGCGCGCCGGGCGGCGTCCACCACCTGTTCCAGCGGCATCAGTTCCTCGCGCTCGAGGCCGGTCTGGTAGCGGATGCTCTGCGGACAGTAGGCGCAGTCCTCCGGACAGGCGCCGGTCTTCACCGACAGCAGCGTGGACAGCTGCACGGCATTGGCATCGAACTGGGTGCGGTGCACACTCTGAGCGCGATGCAGCAACTCGCTGAACGGCAGCTCGAACAAGGCGGCGATTTCCGCCGACGTCCAGTCGTGACGCGGCGTGTGGGTAATCGAATCGGTCATGCGGGCAATCGCGGGTTGGCGTGATAACGACGCGACGATTGCCGATCGCCGGATAACTGTCAACCTGGGGCGCCCATGTGGGTAAACAGCTGGTTACAATGCGCACAGTCCCTGGCCTATCCGACCCACTGCCTGTTGTGTGGCGCACCGGGCCAGCCGGCGCGCGATCTCTGCCCGGGCTGCGACCGCGATCTGCCCCGTCTCGGCGACCTGTGCACCACCTGCGCCCTACCGTTGCCCGGAGCTACCGCCACCCGCTGCGCCCGATGCCTGCAGGCGCCGCCGCCCCAGGCCGCCGCGGTGGCGGCGCTGGACTATATCGCGCCGGTTGACTGGTTGGTGACGCGGCTCAAGTTCAACCGGCAGCTCAGCCACGGACAGCTGCTGGCGGCCCTGCTCGCCGAACGCCTCGCAGCAACGGGCACTGGGGTGGACATGCTGGTGCCGGTGCCGCTGCATCCGCGGCGACGGCGCGAGCGCGGCTTCAATCAGGCGGCCGAAATCGCCGCCGGCCTGCGGCGTCGTCTCCGGTTACCGGTGCGGCCCGATCTGGCCATGCGCCGCCGGGATACCGGCCACCAGGCCGACCTGCCCGCCCGCGAGCGGGCCGCCAACATGCGCGGGGCATTCCGGGTCCCGGCCGCGGCAGCCGGCTGCCGTGTGGCGATCATCGATGATGTCATCACCACCGGTCATACCGTGGCCGAGCTGGCCGGTACCCTGGTCGCGGCTGGTGCCGAACGGGTGGAAGTCTGGGCGCCGGCCCGGGCACCGGCACCACGGGGCCGGCAGTAGCCGACCGCCCCGCACGGCGCTAGGCTGGCGGCTGTTTTCAGGACCTTCGCCGGAGTCGCCATGCTGCGCTATCTGCTGCCCGAGAATCTGCTCCCCGGTTCCCGCCCCGGGGCCCTGGCCCGCGACACCGAGGTCATTCGCCAGCATCCGTTGGTGATCCGGCATTTGTCGTACGATCCGGCGGGCGCGACCGAGGCGGACTACCAGAACTTCGACCAGTGTCCGGACATCACCACCTCGACGCGGCTGGACTGGCTGCATTTCCAGGGCGACGTCCCGCCCTCGGTGCTGGCCCGCCTGCGGGATTCCTTCGGCCTGCATCCGCTGGCGGTCGAGGACGTGCAGAACGTCGGCCAGCGGCCCAAGCTGGAGATATTCGACGACTGCCTGTTCGTCACCATGGCCCTGCCGCGCCGGGACGACAACGGGCTGCACTTCGAGCAGATCAGCGTGTTTGCTTCACCGCAACTGGTGCTGAGTTTTCACGCCGGCGGCGAGGATCTCACCGCGCCCATCCGTCAACGCATTCAGGCCGGCAAGGGTCGCATCCGTCACGCCGGTGCCGACTACCTGATGTATGCCCTGATCGACCTGGTCGTGGATTTCGACTTCCCGCTGCTGGAAACCTATGCCGACGAACTCGATGCGCTGGAGGAGGACATCTTCAACCGGCCGCGACAGAATCCGGTCAGCAGCATTCATCGCATCAAGAGCGATCTGATCGGCCTGCGCAAGGTGCTCTGGCACCAGTCGGTGATGCTCGCGGATATCGTGCGCGCCGAACACCCGCTGCTGGCGGCGGACAACCTGCCCTACTACCGCGACGCCGAAGACCACGCGCGCCGTGTCAACGACCTGCTGGACGGCTACCGGGATGCCTGCGGCAGCCTGCTGGACACGCATCTGTCGCTGTCGTCGGCCCGGCTCAACGACACCATGAAGGTGCTCACGGTGATCTCCACCATCTTCATCCCGCTGTCGTTCGTGGCCGGCCTCTACGGGATGAACTTCGACACCGATCTGCCGGGCAACATGCCGGAGCTGTCCCTGCCCTATGCCTATCCCGTATTGCTGGGCGGCATGCTCACGCTGGCGGTGGGCATGCTGATCCTGTTCCGGCGACGCGGCTGGTTGTGAGACCCGCCTACACCGACGCGTAGTCGCTGCCGCCGTCGAGCCAGCGCTCGGCGAGCAACGCCACCGACCGCGGATGCGCCGTCAGCAGCCGGTCGGCCGCCGCCTGGGCGGCGGGCGCCAGATCGGCATCGCGCATGACATCGGCCATGCGGAAATTCACGGCGCCGGTCTGACGCGTGCCCAGCACCTCGCCGGGGCCGCGCAGTTCGAGATCCTCGCGGGCGATGACGAAGCCGTCGGTAGTGGCCCGCAGGGCCGACAGCCGCCGCCGGGCCAGCTCGCCCAGCGGCGGCTGGTACAGCAGCACGCAGTGGCTTTCCGTACGTCCGCGGCCGACCCGCCCGCGCAACTGGTGCAGCTGGGCCAGGCCCAGCCGCTCGGCGTTCTCGATCACCATCAGCGAGGCATTGGGTACATCCACACCCACCTCGATCACCGTGGTGGCCACCAGCAGATCGATCTCGCCGGCCGAGAATGCCCGCATCACGGTTTCCTTGTCGGCGGATTTCATCCGGCCGTGGGCCAGCCCCACGCGACAGTCGGGCAGCGCCTGGGTGAGTTCCTCGGCGGTGGCCTCGGCGGCGCGGGCCTGCACCTGCTCGGTTTCCTCGATCAGCGTGCACACCCAGTAGGCCTGGCGCCCGCCCGCGCAGGCGGCGGCGATGCGATCCACGACGGCGTCGCGCCGGGTGGCGGGCACCGCGGCCGTGGTCACCGGGGTGCGGCCGGGCGGCAGTTCGTCGATGATCGAGGTATCCAGGTCGGCATAGGCACTCATGGCCAGGGTGCGGGGAATCGGCGTGGCGGTCATGATCAGTTGATGCGGGGTGAGCGAACCGGCCTCGCCCTGATCGCGCAGGGCCAGCCGCTGGTGCACGCCGAAGCGGTGCTGCTCATCCACCACGGTCAGCCCCAGGCGGCCGAATCCCAGGCCGGACTGGAACAGGGCATGCGTGCCCACGGCCACCAGCGGTTCCGACCCGGCCAGCGCGGCCCGGGTCGCGTCCTCGGTGCGGCCGCCGATCACCGACCGCACCGGCAGGCCGAGGGGGTCCAGCCACCCGGCAAGGGTGGCGGCATGCTGCTCGGCCAGCAGTTCGGTCGGGGCCATGAACGCGGTCTGCCAGCCGGCCTCGGCGGCCGCCACGGCGGCAGCGGCGGCGATCAGGGTCTTGCCCGAGCCCACATCGCCCTGCACCAGCCGCAGCATGGGCTCGCCGCCGGCGATATCGGTCAGCACGTCGTCCAGCACCCGCCGCTGGGCCGCGGTGGGCTCGAAGCCCAGTTGCTGCAGGAACTGCCGCAGCAGCCCGCCCGAGGGCACCAGCCGCGGCGCCTTGCGCTGGCGAATGCGGCGCCGCCGTTCCCGCAGGCCGGCCTGGTGCGCCACCATTTCCTCGAACGCCAGCCGTCGCACCGCCGGGTGCCTGCCTTCCAGCAACGCGGGGAGGTCGGCATCCGCCGGCGGGCGGTGCAGAACCCGCAGCGCCTCGGCCAGGGGTGGCAACTGCTGATCCGCGCGAATTTCATCCGGCAGCGACTCGGGCAGAAAACCCGATTCGTCCAGCCGCGCCAGCAGCGGTTCGATCAGCCCCCGCAGGCGGGCCTGGGTCAACCCCGCGGTGGTGGGATACACCGGCGTCAGGCGATCGGTCGGGGCCTGCCCGTCAGCCGGGCCCGACAGTACCCGGGTTTCCGGATGCACCATTTCCAGGCCGCCCGGCGCCGCCCGGACCTCCCCGAACGCCTGCAGCCACACGCCGGGCACCAGGCGGTTGGTCTGGCCGGCCCCGAAATGAAAGAAACGCAGGCGCACCCGATGCGCCCCGTCGGCCAGCACCACATTGAGACTGCGGCGGCGCCCGTGGCGGATTTCCGCATGCTCCACACAACCCACCACCAGCGAGGAACCGCCGGGCCGCAGCGCCGCCAGCGCCACCACCCGCGTGCGGTCCTCGTAGCGCAGCGGGGCGTGGAGCAGCAGGTCCACCACCCGCTCGACGCCGAGCTGCGACAGCTTCGCCGCCAGTCCGGAACCGACGCCGGGCAGCGCGGTGACCGGATCGCTGGCGGCGGCCGGCACGTCAGTCGGCCACCACCAGGATGGCGTCGGCCTCCACCCGGGCCCCCTTGGGCAGCGACGCCACCCCGACTGCGGCCCGCGCCGGGAAAGGCTCGGCGAAGGTTTCCGCCATCACCTCGTTGACGGCGCCGAAGTCGCCCATATCCACCAGATAGATATGGAGCTTGATCACGTCCGCCAGGGTAGCCCCGCCGGCCTCGGCCACCGCGGCGATGTTGGCGAACACCCGGCGGATCTGCCCGGGCATGTCCTCCTCGACCAGCGCCTGGGTATCGGGGTCGAGCGGAATCTGGCCGGACACGTACAACGTGTTGCCGGCGCGCACGCCCTGGGAGTAGGCGCCGATGGCCTGGGGCGCGCGGTCGGTCTGGATAACGTGGCGGGTCATGGTGACGATGATTCCTCTATCTGGGTGAGTGAACGTACCGCCGCGGCCAGGGCCGGCACCAGCGCGGCCATGCGCTGGTAGTTGAGCGTGCCCGGAATGTCGAAGCGGGTGTGATAGTTGGGATTCCGATAATAGGCGGTGTCGGTGACCATCGCCGCCGGCCAGCCGTGCGGCCAGTAGTTTCGGTGATCGGAGTTGTCCAGCCCCGGGAAATCCAGCGGGCTGGCCAGATAATGCACCGGCACTTCGCCGCCCGTGCGCATCGCGGCCTGAACCTGCTGCATCAGCGGCCGGTCCTGCCAGCGTCCGATCAGGCCCACGAAATTGCCGGTGGTGGGATACCACCAACCCAGCCCCGGCACCGGAAAACGCTGTGTGCCGGGCAGATCCCGGAAATAGCCGAGCATTTCCAGCGCCAGCATGGCGCGTACCTCAACGCCGGCGGCGGACAATTCGTCGGCATGGTGGCCGCTGCCCATCGCGTCCAGCGAAAAGGCGGGCTGCTCCTCCAGGGTGTAGGCCACCAGCTCCAGCCCCACCGCCGGCTCGTAACCGCGCAGCGCCCGGGCCAGTTCGATCAGGATCGCCACGCCGCTGGCGTTGTCGTCGGCACCGGGCAGATCACCGTGCACGTCGTAATGCGCCCCCACGACAACCCGGGGTGCGTCGGCCGGTCCGCGCCGCGCGACGATATTGCGATAGGTGTTGCCGCGCACCTCGAACGGCTGTTCCCGCGTGGTCCAGCCGGCCTGCGCGAGTTCCTCGGCGATGTAGGCGGCCGCGCGGTCCAGACTGTCCGGATGGTCGAAACTGCGCGGCGGATCCAGCGACGCCAGGAACTCCACGTGCCCGGCCAGGGTGGCCGGCTCGGCGGCTGCGGCATCGGTCACGGGAATCATCGCCACCAGCGCGGCGGCCGTCGCCCACGCCCTCACGCGCGGGCGACGCGCTCGACCACCGACAGGCGGCGCAGCCGGCGGATCAGGCGGGCCAGCTGGCCGCGGTCGGTCACGGCGACCAGGAAACGGATGCTCGAAATCGAACCGCTGCGCTCCGGCGACTGCACGCTTTCGATGTTGCAGCCGGCGTCCGCCAGCTTGGACGTCAGCTTGGCCAGAACGCCCCGTTCATTGCGCGCCTGGATGCGCAGTTCCACCGGGTACTCGCCGGTCACCGACCCCGACCAGGTGAGTTCCACCCGGTCGGACGGGCGGACCTTCTTGGCGCTGAACTTGCAGCCGAAGCGGTGGACCACCAGACCGCGGCCGACGCTGACCAGCCCGTGGATCGCGTCCCCGGGCACCGGGTGGCAGCACTTGCCGAACTCCACCACCAGTCCTTCCGTGCCCTCCACTGCCAGCGGCTCGCTGCGGCGGCGCTCGCGCTGGGCCGCGCTGGGCGGCAGGAAATGGCGCGCCACCAGCGGCGCCAGCCGTTCGCCCAGCCCGATGCTGGCGTACAGCGACTCCATGTCAGGTTCCTCCATCTCGGCCAGACCGTGCTCGCGGTCCTCCCGACCGAGACGGCGCAGCGACAGGCCCAGTTCTCGCAGCGCCTTGTCCAGCAACCGCTGGCCCAGCCGCGCGGCCTTGTCCTCGCGCTGGTTCTTGAGGTGGTTACGCACCCCGCTGCGGGCCTTGGCGGTCCGCAGGAAGTGCAGCCACGCGGCGTTGGGCCGCGCGTGCTTGGCGGTGATCACGTGCACCACCTGCCCGGATTCCAGCTGACTGTTGAGCGGCGCCAGTTGACCGTCCACCCGCGCCGCCACGCAATGGTCGCCCAGCTCCGTGTGCACGGCGTAGGCGAAATCCACGCAGGTGCCGCCCTTGGGCAGCCGGATAATCTCGCCCTTGGGGGTAAAGACATAGACCTCGTCCGGGACCAGGTCGACCCGCAGATTGTCCAGAAACAGCGAGGAATCCGGATCACCGGCGTGATATTCCAGCAGCGTACCCAGCCATTCGCTGGCCTCGGCATCCATGGCGGTCATGCGGGCCGGGCCGTCCTTGCCCAGCTTGTACTGCCAGTGCGCAGCGATACCGCTTTCCGCGATGTGGTGCATCTCGCGGGTGCGAATCTGCACCTCGAACTTGACCCCGCCGCGGGCCATGAGCGTGGTGTGCAGCGACTGATAGCCGTTGACCTTGGGATTGGCGATGAAGTCGTTGAACTGCTCGGTGATCGGCCGGTAGCAGTGATGCACGATGCCCAGCGAGCGGTAGCAGGCGTCGACCTCGTCGACAATCACGCGAAACCCGTAGAGATCGACCACATCGAGAAAGCGCCGGTGCTTTTCGCGCATCTTTCGGTAGATGCTGTACAGGTTCTTGCGCCGCCCGATGACGTTGGCCTCGATGCCCTCGCGGGCCAGCGCGCTGGCCAGGGTTTCCTCGATTTCCCGCACCAGGCTCTTGCGATCGCCCACGATCGACGCCGAGGCCCGTTTGAGCACTTCGTAGCGTTTCGGGTGCAGGGCTTCGAACCCCAGCTCCTCGAGTTCCTGGCGCAGCGAATTGATGCCCAGCCGGCGGGCGATGGGGGCGTAGATATCCAGCGTCTCGCGCGCCACGCGCCGACGCTGCACCGGCGTCATCGAGCCTAGCGTGCGCATGTTGTGGAGCCGGTCGGCCAGCTTGACCAGGATTACCCGCAGGTCGCGGGTCATCGCCAGAATCAGTTTGCGGAAGTTTTCCGCCTGGGCCTCGGCGCGGGAACGGAACTGAGCCTTGTCCAGCTTGCTCACGCCGTCCACCAGCAGCGCCACTTCCTCGCCGAACGAGCGGGCGATCTGCTCGCGGGCGGTATCGGTGTCCTCGATCACGTCGTGCAGCAGCGCCGCGGACAGCGTGGTCGCGTCCATGCGCATCTCGGCCAGGATTCGCGCGACCGCCAGCGGGTGATAGATGTAGGGCTCGCCGGACTTGCGGAACTGGCCCCGGTGCTGCTGTTCGCCGTAGGCATGAGCCCGGCGCACCATGCCGATCTGTTCCGGCGTCATGTAGGTGCGCAGCAGCTCGATCAGCGTATCAATGCCGTATTCACGCGACACACGCGACGTGTGCAGCGCCGTGCTGATGCGATGAATGCCGGTCGATATCACCATGGTCCGATTGGCCCGCCGGGGCTGTCCCTGCCCGAAGCCACCAGACTACTGCCAAACCGCCCGACGTGTCAGCAGCCGGCCGGGCGGGGCGCGAAAACGAAAACGCCGTGCATGAGCACGGCGTTGATTATTCCTGCATGTGCGGCAGACGCCGCCGAGCTTCAGACCTCGCCGTCGTCCTCGGCCGGCTTGACCTTGGCGGCGGGTTTGAGATCCTCGTCCTCTTCCGCCAGTTCTTCGGCGGGCGGGGCCGGCGGACCGTCCTGGCTGGTGGGCACCGGCGGCAGGTCAGCCTCTTCCAGAATGCTCCGGTCGACCAGACCCTCGGCGATTTCACGCAGCGCCACGACGGTGCTCTTGTCGTCTTCCCAGCCGACCTGGGCGTTCGCCCCGCGCGCCAGCTGTCGCGCGCGCTTGGAGGCCACCAGCGTCAGGTCGAACTGGTTGCCCAGCCGGGCCATGCAATCTTCTACAGTGACTCGCGCCATGGATATTCGATACTCGTTTGATTAGCCCGCCAGTTTAAGCAATACCGCCGCGTGATGCCAGCACCGAAAGGAAAACGCCGGTGAGTTCCTCCACCGCGGCGGCGAAATCATCGTTGGTCACGTGGTGATCGTATTCATGAGCGTGGGCCAGCTCCTCGTCGGCCTCGGCCATGCGGCGGGCGATCGTGGCTTCGTCGTCCAGCGCCCGGTTGCGCAGCCGCCGTTCCAGCTCGTCACGCGACGGCGGCTTGATGAAGATGGTGGTGACATCCGGGCTGGCTGCCCGCACCTGCCGCGCGCCCTGCCAGTCGATATCCAGCACCACGTCAAGGCCCGCATCCAGACGACGCTCGGTTTCGGCCCGGCCGGTGCCGTAGCGCCGGTCGAACACCCGGGCATGTTCGAGGAACGCGCCGGACTCGATCATGGCGACGAAGCGGGCTTCGTCCACGAAATGGTAATCAACCCCATCCGTTTCCCCGGCCCGCGGGGCCCGGGTGGTGTAGGACACGGAAAAACAGACCTCGCGGCCATGCCCGGCCAGGCGCTCGATCACGGCATGGGTCAGGCTGGTCTTGCCCGCGCCGGAGGGGGCCGAGATGACGAACAGCCGGCCCCGGGATGTGTCGGCGGAATCGGTCATTTATTCGATGTTCTGGACCTGTTCGCGCATCTGTTCGATGAGCACCTTCATTTCCACCGCACAGCGGGTGATTTCCGCGTCCTGCGACTTCGATGACAGCGTATTGGCCTCGCGATTGAACTCCTGCATCAGGAAATCCAGCCGCCGACCGACCGGTTCGTCACGCGCCAGGGCCTCCTCAAAGGCCTCGACGTGACTGAGCAGACGCGACATTTCCTCGTCCACGTCCATCCGCTGGGCCACGATCGCCAGCTCCTGCTCCATGCGGCCGGGGTCGGCTTCGTCGGCCAGTTCATCCAGGCGCGCCCGCAGCCGACCCAGCCAGGCATCGCGGACTTCCGGCAATCGTTGCCGCACGGTGGCCACCAGATCACTGACCCCGGCGGCGCGCTCGCGCAGCATGGCATCCAGCCGCGCACCCTCGTCGGCACGGCTTTCCTGCAGGGCCGCCACCGCGGCGTCCAGCGCCTCACCGGCCGCGGCCTGCAGCGTGTCGGTATCCGGCGCCATCTCCCGCAGCACGCCCGGCCAGGCCAGGGCCCGCAACGGGTCGACCGGCCCGGCATTGTCGAGCGCCGACGCCGCCTGCCGGGCGCCATCCGCCAGCGCCGCCAGCCGCTCGGCGTCGATCTCCAGACCGCCGCTGGCGGTTTCCAGGCGCAGGCGCAGCTGACATTCCACCTTGCCGCGGCCCAGGCGATCGCTGACCTTCTGCCGGAACGCCGATTCCAGCGCGCGAACCTCCTCGGGCAAACGCAGCGTGACGTCCAGATAACGGTGATTAACCGACCGCAGTTCCCAGGCCAACTGACCCCAGTCGCCAGACCGCTCGACCCGGGCGAAGCCGGTCATGCTGCGGATCACGACGCGACCCACTGGCAAGGCATGCGGTGCGGGTGGATCATCCCTTGCCCCCGCCGGCCTGATTGGCCACCGCCGCGGCGGCCGCGGCCGCCTTGTCGGCATCGCCGAGATAACCCGACTCGATCACCCGCAGGCGGTCGTCCAGGCGGTAGCGCAGCGGTACGCCGGTGGGAATGTTCAGTTGAGTGATCTCGTCGTCGGGCACATCATCGAGGTACTTCACCAGCGCCCGCAGACTGTTGCCGTGGGCCGCCACCAGCAACGTGCGACCCTGCTTGAGGGCCGGCGCCAGGGCGTCGTGCCAGTAGGGCAGCACGCGTTTGAGCGTGAGCTTCAGGGATTCGGTGGCCGGCAGCACCCGATCGTCGAGGAAGTCGTAACGCGGATCGCGGCAGGGATCGTCATCGCGGTCCGGCTCGATCGGCGGCGGCGGGATGTCATAGCTGCGCCGCCAGACGTGGACCTGGTCCTCGCCGTGCCTTGCCGCCGTCTCGGCCTTGTCGAGCCCGGTCAGCGCCCCGTAGTGCCGCTCGTTCAGGCGCCAGTGGCGGGTCACCGGCACCCAGGGCTGATCCATGTCGCCCAGCGCCAGCCAGAGCGTGCGGATGGCGCGGCTGAGCATCGAGGTGTGCGCCTCGTCGAATCGCAGACCCTCGGCCGCCAGCAGCCGGCCGGCCTCGCGGGCCTCCGCCTCGCCCTGCTCTGTCAGCGGCACATCCACCCAGCCGGTGAAGCGATTTTCGAGATTCCACTGGCTCTGGCCGTGGCGCAACAGGACGAGTGTGCTCGACATAGGAGGGCAAACCCCGTGATCACGACAGCGAAACGGGCGCGGATTCTAGCATGGGGCCTGCTCCCGAGCCTGGCGAACCTCTTTCTCCCGTATCAGGGCGCGGGACAGGTGCCGTTGCGGTCAATGGTCATGTCACGGATTGCTGCTCGGGTCTTTCGTGCAACCTTCTGCATGTTGCCATCGCTGGCTTGCACTGCCTGTTCGGCGTGCACAAGCGCCTGTTCACGACAGCCGCTCGCCGCCAGCACTTCCGCCAGGTTGTTGTGGGCGGGCGCGGCGTCGGGGAAGCGCTTGAGCATCATGCGATAAGCCTGTGCCGCGCCGGACAGATCCCCCAGCTGATAGGACGCATTGCCCAGCCCCAGCCAGGCCGCGGGCTGATCGGGCCAGCGTCGGGTGGCGGCTTCATAGGCGCGACGGGCCATGTCGCCGTGATCGGATTGCTCCAGTGCTACCGCCGACCGCAGGAAACGGGCCGGATCGTCGCCGGCGGGCAGCTTGCCGGGCTCGAGCAGCACCATCGCCCAACGCTCGGCCTTGCCCCAGTCATCCAGGAAATCGGCGGTCGCCACGCGTTTCGCCCGGTCGGTGCCGGTATGCAGCACCATCACGTCGTCCGCCGGGTCGAAGCCGATCACCACGGCGTAATGCCAGATCGGATAGATATTCCAGCCGAGATTTTCCAGCACCAGCACCGGGCGGCCATCGCGGAGTTCGGCCAGCAGGCTATCCAGGTCCGGCGGGGTGATGTGGGGCATGCGGCCCTGGCGTCTGGCGGTGGCGGCCATCTCCGCCTGCAGGCTGCCTTCGAGTTCCGGTATCCAGACCTCGTCGACCAGCTCGGCCGGCGTGCTTTCGACGCCGCTGGTCTGCAGCATCATCGCCAGCGCGGCCGGGCCGCACTGGTAGCGTTCCTGGGCAAAGAAGGGGGTGTCGGACAGCAGGACCGGTGCGGCATCCGCCCCCACCCGGTCGACCAGCACCGGGCCGCGCGCGGCGCAGCCAATCAGGCCGAGCACGGCCAGCAGAAGAATAAACCGCCCGCGGCCCGACCGGGCCACGGACAATGCGTCAGGCAACGCGGTCAGATACGGCTGAAGATGTTGGTCACGCCCACCAGTTCAAGCACCAGCAGCACCAGGAACACCACACCCAGCACCGCCAGGGCACTGCCCCCGGCCGGCAGGGATTCCAAGTTGCCCTGCATCTGGGCCAGTTCAGCGTCGGTCAGGCTGGCCACGCGGGCCTGAGCGGCGGCGGGATCAACACCCAGCTCGACCATCTGCTCCGCAACGCGCTCCTGTCCCAGCAGGTCGCGGACTTCGGCCACGCGCTCGGCGCGATCGGCTTCATCCAGCATGGTGCCGGTGCCGATCATGTCCGCCTGGGCCACGGGCACGAAGGCCAGCGATACCAGGTGGGCGAACACGGCCAGCCAGGCAAAGAACGGCTTGCGTCCCGATTTGGTCATGATGCGATCTCCATTTGCGTCAGTTAGCGTGATGGTAGTGTCCGCAGTCCCCTGCCGCATTCTAGCGCGTTTCCGGCGATGGGCCGACCGTGGCCACGGTTTCGTCCACGAAGGCCGCGATTCGGTCGAGCTGCGGCGCGAACCAGCGCAGCGGCAGCGCCAGGTTGCCGATCAGGCGGATATGGCCGATGCCGGGATACAGTTCCAGCGCGACCTGTCCGCCCGCCGCATGGACCTTTTCCGCGAGAATCTCGCTGTCCTCGGCATGGACGGTGACATCGTCCGCCCCGTGCATGAGCAGCATCGGCGGCTCATTGCCGTCGACGAAGTTCACCGGCTGGGATGCCGGCCAGGCGTCTTCCGGGCCGAAGGTTTCCTTCAGATCCTCCGCGGTAATCGGCAGGAACTCGTAGGGGCCGGCCAGCCCGATCATGCCGGCCAGCCAGTCCGGCGAGCCGCCCACGACTTGCAGGTAGCGTTCGTCGGTGGCCAGCATCGCGGCGATATGGGCGCCGGCCGAGTGCCCCATCAGGAACAGCCGGCCCGGATCGCCGCCGTAGTCGGCCGCGTGTTCGCGGGCCCAGGCGGTGGCCCGGGCGCCATCCTCGACGAAGTCGGGAAAGCGCACTTCGGGATACAGGCGATAGTCCGGCACCACGGCAACGTAGCCGCGCGAGGTCAGCGCCTGAGCCACGAACCTGAACCCGGCCCGCTCGCCGCTGCTCCAGCGCCCGCCGTAGAAGAACACCACCACGGGCCGGTCGGGCGCGTCGTTCTCCGGCTCGTACACATCGAGCTGCTGGCGCGGCAGGTCGCCGTAGGTCTGCCCGGCATGGAGCTCGTAACCGCCCGTGGATGCCAGGGTGTTGACCAGTTGCTGGCCGCTGCAGGCGGCGGTCAGGGCGGTGAGCAGGCTCACCGCGAGCACGCGGGCAACAAGCCCGGCTCGAAATAAAGGCATGACATTGTCCGGTTAGGGCCTGTTAACGCTACCGAGATCGCCGCGACGCAGGCCATTTTTTCGCAAGACAAGGCGGCGCGAGCGCGGTGTAGCCCTGCTACATAAGCGAGCGGCAACGCCGGATTGCGGAAAAATGGCCCGCGTCCCTTCGGGTTGCGCCCAAAATGCGCCGATGCGGCGTTGCTCGTCGTTCATTTGGTCACCACCAAACTTCTCTCCTCGCGCCTTGCCTCGCCGCATTTTGGGACAGCAACGCGGCGATCGGCGGTAGTGTTAACAGGCCCTAGGTCATCGTGACCATTTCTTCCGCGGCGGTGGGGTGAATCGCCACGGTGTTGTCGAAATCCGCCTTGGTCGCACCCATCCGGACCGCCACCGCGAACCCCTGCAGCATCTCGTCGGCGCCCTCGCCGATCACGTGCACACCGACTACCTGCTCCTCGGTGCCGGCGCAGACCAGCCGCATGCGGGTGACCGGTTTACGGTCCACCACGCCGTAGCAGAGGTTCACGAACTGGCTGTCGTAGGCCCGCACGGTGTCGAAGTGTTCCCGGGCCTGGGCCTCGGTCAGCCCCACGGTACCGATGGGCGGATGCGAGAAAGTGACGGTGGGGATGTTGTCGTAATCCAGATGCCGGTCCGGCTGGCCGCCGAACAGCCGGTCCGACAGCCGGCGGCCGGCGGCAATGGCTACCGGGGTCAATTCGGCCTGCCCGGTGACATCGCCCAGCGCGTAAATGCCGTCCACCCGGGTGTTCTGATACGCATCGACGGGCACGGTGCCGTCGCTGTGCGACTCGATGCCCACCCGGTCGAGCCCGATACCGTGGGTGTTGGGCACCCGGCCGATAGCCCAGATCAGGGTGTCGTAGGTCCCCTGCCCGCCCTGCTTGAAGCACGCACGCACGGCGTCGCCGTCCTCTTCCAGGGATTCCACGTCGGTATTGGTAACCACCTCGACGCCGTCGGCCTGCATGCGCTCAAGCAGGGTTTCGCCCAGCATCGGCTCGAAGCCGCGCAGCACGCTTTCACGGCGGATTAGCAGCGATACCCGGCTGCCCAGCGCCGCCAGCATGCCGGCCAGCTCCACCGCGATATAGCCGGCCCCGACCACCGCCACCCGGTCGGGACGGTCGGTCAGTGCGAAAAAGCCGTCCGAATCCGTACCCAGCGCACAGCCCGGCAACTGGGGCCAGCGCGGCAGACCGCCGGTGGCGATCACCACGTGGTCGGCGGTGATCTCGTCGTCCCCGGCCCGCAGGCGGCCCGGGGCCAGCAGTTCGCCGCGCGCCGCGAATACCGTCACGCCATCCTTGTCGAGGTTGCTGGCATAGATACCGTTGAGCCGGCGGATGTAGGCCTCGCGCCGCTCCACCAGCCGGCCCCAGTCCAGGGTCGGCGGGGTCAGGTCGAAACCGTAGCCGGCCGCGTCCTCGAAGGCGTGGGCCATGTCCGCGGCGTGCCACATCACCTTCTTGGGCACGCAGCCCACGTTGACGCAGGTGCCGCCCAGTTCGCCGGCCTCGATCAGGGCGACGCGCGCGCCATGCTGGGCGGCCCGTCGGGCCGTGGCGATGCCGCCGCTGCCGCCGCCAAGCACGGCGAGGTCGAAGTGCTGGGTCACATCTACTCCGGGTCGCGAATCGGATCGCATTGTAACCACAGCGCGCTACACTCCGGGGAAGCAACCGCAAGGGGACCGGCGCATGACCGATACGGTGATCTGGGCAGTGGTGGCGGGCGCGCTGATCGTGCTGGCCGTCTACGCCGTTGGCATCTACAATAACCTGGTGCGGCTCAAGCACGCCATGGCCAAGGCCTGGAGCAACATCGACGTGGTGCTCAAGCAGCGCCACGACGAACTGCCCAAGCTGGTGGAAACCTGCAAGCAGTACATGGGCTATGAGCAGGAAACGCTGGAACGCGTGATGCAGGCGCGCGCCGACGCCGAGCGCGCCCGCAGCGACGGCGACGTGCAGGGCGTGGGCAAGGCGGAAAACCAGATGCGGCTGGGGCTGGGCAACCTGTTCGCGGTGGCCGAGGCCTATCCCGAACTCAAGGCCAACGAGACCTTCGCCCAGCTGCAGGCGCGCATTACCGGGCTCGAGGAAACGATTGCCGACCGCCGCGAGTTCTATAACGAAAGCGTGAACCTCAACAACGTGCGCATCGAGCAGTTCCCGGACGTACTGGTGGCGCGGATGCTGGGCTTCGGTGCCGGCACGCTGCTGGAGTTCGACGCCGCCCAGCTCACCGACCCCGATATGGGCCAGCTGTTCGGCTGACGTGAGCCCGGACGGTGAGTTCTGGCTGGTCCTGGCCGGCTGCGGCGCGGTCGGTATCGGCCTGTTCGTGACCGCCGTCCGCCACTGGCGGCGGGCCCAGGCAATGACCGGCACGCCCACGTCCCGCATCCGCTCGGCGGCCCAGGGTTACGTCGAGCTGGAGGGTCGCGCCGCGCTGCTGGACGGCCCCGCCATCATCTGCCCGCTGACCGCCCACCGCTGCGTGTGGTGGCATTACCGCATCCAGAAGAAGGTGAAAAGCGGCCGCAACACCCGCTGGCGCACAATCGATTCCGGCACCAGCGATGATCTGTTCGCCCTGGACGACACCACCGGCCGCTGCGTGATCGATCCGGTGGGCGCCAAGGTCACGCCGGGACGTCGTTACACCTGGTACGGCAGCACACCGCGTCCCGCCCGCGGGCCCAACGCCGGGGCCGGCGGCTGGCTGGGGATGCTGACCGGCGGCCGCTACAAGTACGAGGAGCGGCTGATCGAGGTGGATTCGCCCTGTTACGTGATCGGGGCCTTCCGCACCCAGCGGCACGCAGGCAGTGAACGTGATGACGACATCCGCGCCATCATCACCGACTGGAAACAGGACCAGGCGCAGCTGTTGGCGCGCTTCGACGTGAACAACGACGGCCACATCGACGAACGCGAGTGGCAGGCTGCCCGCCGTGTGGCGGCCATGCAGGCCGACCGCCAGCGCCGGGACCGGGCCGCCGAACCCGGCCTCAACGTGATGGCCCGGCCAGATGATGGGCAGCCGTTCCTGCTGGCGGGCGTCGAGCAGGCGGGACTGGTTCGCCGTTACCAGTGGCAGGCCATGGGCTACGCGGCGGGTTTTCTGGTTGCGGTGGGGGTATTTGCCTGGCTGCTGGAAACCCGGGGGATCATCTGAGGTCCGACCCACACTGGCCCACCGGGGTGCAACTGTTTAGCCTTGGCATCCCGACAGACGACTTGCCCTTCTGCGACTGGATTCTCACACCCATGACCGATACCAACCCGCTACTGAACATGCTCGACGGCACCGGCCTGCCGCCGTTCGCCGACATCCGCCCCGAACATGCCGAGCCCGCCATCGACCAGTTGACAGCCGAAGCGCGTATCGCCGTCGAGCAGAGCGCGGCGGCCGCCGGGCACGCCGACTGGGATCACGTCGTGGCCCCGCTGGAGGCCGCCGAGGACCGGCTCAGCCGGGCGTTCGCGCCGGTGCGTCACCTGCATTCGGTGATGGATTCGCCCGACTGGCGCGCCGCCTTCGACGCCTGCCTGCCCAAGCTGACCGCCTTCCACACCGAACTGGGCCAGCATCGCGGGCTGTTCGAGGCGGTCAACGCGATTGCCGAAGGCGACGAATACGCACGACTGAACGACGCCCAGCGCAAGGTGGTGGATGACGCCCGGCGCAACTTCCGGCTGTCCGGCGTGGCGCTGGAGGGCGCCGACCGCGAGCGCTTCGCCGAGATTGCCCAGCGCCTGTCGAGCCTGTCCAACCGATTCCAGCAGAACCTGCTGGACGCCACCCAGGCCTGGAGCCGGCAGGTCACCAAAGCCGGCGAACTCGCCGGCCTGCCGCAGTCGGCCCTCGACCTGCTGGCCCAGAACGCCGCCAACAAAGAACTCGACGGCTGGCTGCTGACGCTGGATGCCCCCAGCTTCATGGCGGTGAACACCTACGCGGAAAATCGTGAGCTGCGGCGCGAGATCTACACCGCCTTTTCCACCCGAGCCTCGGACCAGGGGCCCCAGGCGGGCGAGTTCGACAACTCCGCCCTGATGGAGGAGATTCTCGCCCTGCGCCACGAACAGGCGCAGCTGCTCGGCTACGACAACTACGCCGCCTACTCGCTGGCCACCAAGATGGCGCGCGATGCCGACGAGGTGGAATCCTTCCTGCAGGACATGGCCCGTCGCACCCGCCCGCTGGCCGAGCGCGAGCTGGCGGAACTCACCGAATTCGCCCACGAGCGGAACGGCCTCGACAAGCTCGAAGCCTGGGACGTGGGCTACTACATGGACCAGCTGCGCCAGGCCCGCTACCAGCTATCGGCCGAGGATCTGCGGCCCTATTTCCCGGCCAGCCGCGTTATCGACGGCCTGTTCGGCGTGGTCGAACGGCTCTACGGCGTGCGCATCCAGGCCGAGCTCGGTGTCGATACGTGGCATGCGGACGTCACCGCCTACGCCATTCGCGATCCCGACGGCAACGATCGCGGCTATTTCTATCTCGACCCCTATGCCCGAGAAGGCAAGCGCGGCGGCGCCTGGATGGACGAGTGCCGGGTTCGACGACGGGTAGCGGACACGGTGCAACTGCCGGTGGCCTTCCTGACCTGCAACTTCACCCCGCCGGTGGACGGGGCCGATGCCCGGCTGACCCACGACGAGGTGCTCACGCTGTTCCACGAGTTCGGCCACGGCCTGCATCATCTGCTCACGCGCATCGACTACGCCGAGATCTCCGGGATCAACGGCGTGGAATGGGACGCGGTGGAACTGCCCAGCCAGTTCATGGAGAACTGGTGCTGGGAGCGCGAGGCGCTCGACCTGTTCGCCCGCCACGCCGATACCGGCAAGCCCCTGCCGGACGAGCTGTTCCAGCGCATGCAGGCGTCACGGCATTTCCTGGCCGGCTGGATGATGCTGCGCCAGGTGGAGTTCTCGCTGTTCGACCTGCGCCTGCATCGCGACATCGACCCGGCACACGGCATCGACGTGCAGGGCACGCTGGACGCGGTCCGTCGCGAGGTCTGTGTGCTGCAGCCGCCGGCGTTCAACCGCTTTGCCCACGGCTTCGGGCACATCTTCGCGGGCGGTTATGCCGCTGGCTACTACAGCTACAAGTGGGCCGAGGTCCTGTCCGCGGACGCCTTCGCCGCCTTCGAGGAAACCGACCTGTTCGACCGCGACACCGGGCGGCGCTTTCTCACCGAGATTCTCGAACGCGGCGGCAGCCGCCCGGCGCTGGACAGCTTCAAGGCCTTCCGCGGCCGCGAACCGGCCATCGAGCCGCTGTTGCGGCAGAACGGGCTGGTCGAGGATGCGGCTTGATCAGCGTTCCCCTCTCCCCGGGGAGAGGGGGTGAAAGAGGCCGCTCAGGTAGTCGCGTGGCCCCATGCGGAATAGCAGCGTTTCGCGCGCCCGGCAGTTGCGTCGCGACCAGACGGATGCCGAGCGCCATCTGTGGCGTCATCTCCGCAATCGCGGGGTCGCCAACTGCAAGTTTCGCCGACCACATCCCGTTACAGGTTACGTCGTGGATTTCGTCTGCCTCGAGGCACAGCTGATAATCGAGATCGACGGGGGCCAGCACGCCGAGGCCATCGCCGATGCCGACGCGCGTCGCACGCGTACTCTGGAAATCGAGGGTTACCGCATGCTGCGCTTCTGGAGCGATGAGGTGCTGACTCGAACTGACGACGTGCTCGCAACAATCCACGCCGCATTAACCAGCCCGAGCCGTTGACCATTCCCTCTCCCCTTGTGAAGGGGAGAGGGCCAGGGTGAGGGGTCACGGCAGCGCCGCAAGACTTTCAAGGAACACCACATGCAGATCGCCACCTGGAACGTGAACTCGCTGAACGTGCGCCTGCCGCATGTGCTGGCCTGGCTGGAAAACAACCCGGTGGACGCGCTGGCCCTGCAGGAAACCAAGCTCACCGACGCAAAATTCCCGGTGGATGCGCTCGCCGAGGCGGGCTATCGGAGCGTGTTCAGCGGCCAGCCCACCTATAACGGCGTGGCACTGCTGACCCGCAGCGAGCCGGCGGACCCCGTCGCCGGTATTCCCGATTTCAACGACGACCAGAAACGGGTTCTCGCGGCCACCGTGGACGGCGTGCGCATTGTCGACGTCTACTGCCCCAACGGCGGCGATCTGGACACCGACAAGTACGCCTACAAGCTGGACTGGTTCGCCCGCCTGCACGAATACCTGGCCGAGGAACTGGCCCGCCACGATCGACTCGTGCTGCTGGGCGACTTCAACGTGGCACCCCGCCCGGACGATACCCATGACCCGGACAAGTGGGAGGGGCGCATTCTCTGCTCACCGCCCGAGCGTGCCGCGCTGCAGTCGTTACTGGAACTCGGTCTGACCGACACCTGGCGGCTGTTCGACGATCGCGAGGGCCGTCGCCGTTTCACCTGGTGGGATTACCGCAATGGCGGCTGGGCGCGTAATGCGGGGCTTCGCATCGATCACATCCTGGCGAGCTCGGCGCTGGCCGCCGGCTGCACCGACTGCGCGGCGCATGTCGGCGAACGCGGCCGCAAGCGGCCGTCCGACCACGTGCCGGTGGTAGCCACCTTCGACTAGCGGTCCTCCGCCAGGGTGGCCTGCACCCGCTCCAGGGTTTCGATCACGGCCAGGGCACTCTCGCCGTCGGACAGCGGCGGCTTGCGATCGGCGATCCGGTCCAGAAAATGCTGAAGCTCCAGCCGCAATGGCTGGCCATCGCCGCGGTGGACGATCTCGCTGCCTTCATCCCGGTTGGCAAGATCCTCGTCGATCCACTTGCGGTGCAGCGTGACCGTCTGGGCCACTTCGTCGTAGACCAGCATGCCGCGAGAGCCGCGGATGATGGTGCGGCGAGTGGTTTCGGGCCACAGCCAGGATACGTGCAGGTTGCCACGCACCCCGCCGGCGAATTCCAGATGCACATGCACTTCGTCTTCCACCTGTAGCTGGAGCATGCGGTGCCCGCTGGCACGGATGCTCTGCGGCAGGCTGTCGATCAGATACAGCATGACCGCCACGTCATGCACGCCGATGTCCCACAGCACGTTCTCCACCGAGCGGGCCCGGCCGAGGGTCAGGCGCTCGTGGCGCACGCCGTAGAGCTCACCCAGCTTGCCGGCGGCCAGGTAATCCTTGATCCAGGTAATGGCCGGTTGATACAGCAGCAGATGCCCGGCCATGAGAATCCGGTCGTTTGCCGCCGCGTGCGCCACCAGCGCGCGGGTGCTGGCGCTGTCGTGGGTGACCGGCTTCTCGACATACACATCACAGCCCGCATCGATGGCGGCGGTGGCGATCTCGAAGTGCTCGCTGGTCGGGGTGGCGATGGCCACAGCGCGGCATTCGCCGTCGAGCAGCGCCCGGTAGTCGGTTTCCGTGCGCACGCCGGGATGCGATTCAGCGTACGCGGCAAGCCGTTCGGGGTTCGGGTCGCAGATCGCGCCCAGGGCGTTCAATTCGGCCAGATTCCGGATGATGTTCCCGCCCCAGGCGCCCGCGCCGACCACCGCAACTTGCATCGATTCTCCCTTGTCCGCCTCGAATCCGGCGACCTTGCTACCGGATTTACGGCCACTAGTGTGAAAAATTCCCGGCCAAAAGGCCAGCCGGCGACGGTGCCGGATGCGACCAAAGGCGCATTTGTGTCTCCGGCGTCATGCGTTATAAAACTGGTGCCGGAGGCCAGATGGGCGTCCGGGCACGCCTGTGGGCGTGGCAACCGATAACGATCCGGCCGGTCACTCCGAGGTGCCGCCACCGGAACAACCCGAACCTGTGCGCAAGGGGGACAGACCATGTCAACAAATGACCAAAGCGCCGCCGCGCAGTATTGGCGGGCCAATATTCGGCTCCTGTCCAAGCTGTTGGTGGTGTGGTTCCTGGTGTCGTACGTCGCCGGCATTTTCCTGGCCGACGTGCTCAACGCCATCAGCATTGGCGGCTATCCGCTGGGCTTCTGGTTTGCCCAGCAGGGCTCCATTTACGTGTTCGTCGGGCTGATCTTCTACTACGTCTACCGCATGAATCAGATCGACCGCGAATTCGGCGTCGAAGAGGAGTAAGGCCGACATGGATACACAAACCTGGATTTATCTCGTCGTCGGCGCAACCTTCGCCCTGTACGTGGGCATTGCGATCTGGGCACGGGCGGGCAGCACCGGCGAGTTCTACGTGGCCGGCGGCAGCATCAACCCGGTGGCCAACGGCATGGCCACGGCGGCGGATTGGATGTCGGCGGCCTCGTTCATCTCGATGGCGGGCCTGATCGCCTTTCTGGGCTATGACGCCTCGGCCTACCTGATGGGCTGGACCGGCGGCTATGTGCTGCTGGCGATGCTGCTGGCGCCCTATCTGCGTAAGTTCGGCAAGTTCACGGTGCCGGAATTCATCGGTGAGCGGTACTACTCGAAAACCGCGCGGCTGGTGGCGGTGGTCTGCCTGATCGTGGCCTCGATCACCTACGTCATCGGCCAGATGAAGGGCATCGGCGTGGCCTTCGGCCGCTTCCTGGAGGTGGAGTTCGCCACCGGGCTGTTCATCGGCATGGGCATCGTGTTCTTCTACGCGGTGCTCGGCGGCATGAAGGGCATTACCTATACCCAGATTGCCCAGTACTGCGTGCTGATCTTCGCCTACACGGTGCCGGCCATCTTCATCTCGCTGCAGCTCACCGGCGTGCCGTTGCCGCAGCTGGGCCTGGGCGCCACCATGAATGACGGTAGCGGCCTGTACATGCTGGAAAAGCTGGATCAGGTGGTGACCGATCTGGGCTTTGCGGCCTATTCGACCCTGAAAGGCTCCGAGCTGAATACGGCCCTGCTGACGCTGTCTCTGATGATCGGTACGGCCGGTCTGCCACACGTCATCATCCGCTTTTTCACCGTGCCCAAGGTGTCGGACGCCCGCCGCTCCGCCGGCTGGGCGCTGGTGTTCATCGCCATTCTCTACACCACCGCCCCGGGCGTGGGTGCGATGGCGCGTCTGAACCTGATGGATACCATCCAGACGGGTCCGGTGGGCGAGGAAAATGCCAACCTCGCCTATGAAGATCGCCCGGAATGGTTCCGCAACTGGGAAGCCACCGGGCTGCTCGAGTTCGAGGACAAGAACGACGACGGCCGGATCCAGTACTACGACGATACCAACGAGGAGTTCGCCCAGAAGGCGCGTTCCGAGTACGGCTGGGAAGGCAACGAGATGGTCACGGTGGACCGTGACATCATGGTGCTGGCCAACCCGGAGATCGCGAATCTGCCCGGCTGGGTGATCGCCCTGGTGGCGGCCGGCGGCCTGGCCGCGGCGCTGTCCACCGCGGCGGGTCTGCTGCTGGCTATCAGTTCCGCCATTTCCCATGACCTGCTCAAGGGCATGATCAAGCCCGATGTCAGCGAGAAGGGTGAGCTCATGGCCGGCCGCATCGCCATGGCGGCGGCGGTACTGGGGGCCGGGTATCTGGGACTCAATCCACCGGGTTTTGCAGCCCAGGTGGTAGCACTGGCATTCGGTCTGGCTGCGTCCTCGCTGTTCCCGGCCCTGATGATGGGCATCTTCAGCAAGGAAGTGAACCGGATCGGTGCCATCGCCGGCATGCTGGCGGGCCTAGGGGCCACACTCTTCTACATCTTCATGTACAAGGGCTGGTTCTTCGTCCCGGGTACCAACTGGCTGCCCAACAACGCCGACAACTGGATCTTCGGCATTCAACCCGAGTCGTTCGGCGCCATCGGCGCGATGATCAACTTCGCGGTTGCCATCATCCTGTCCAAGGTGACCGGCCGGCCGCCGGCACACATCCAGGACCTGGTGGAAAGCGTGCGGGTTCCGCGTGGTGCAAGTGCACCCAGCGCCTCGCACTGACACCGTCACGCGTTGAGGTGATCCCTGGCCCCGCCGGCGCTGCCGGCGGGGCTTTTTTGTGTACTAGTTCAAGATCATCGAGTCGATTAGCCGCCAGAGCAGGAACACGCCGTAGATCGCGATCAGCGCCACGCCAATTACCGTGATCGGCCGCGGACCCCGCTGCTCAGGCATCGGTTCGCCGCGAGCCCGGCGCAGCCGCATCTGGATCTGATACTTGATCAGCCAACCGCCCAGGGCGAGCAACACGATCAGCGCGAGCAGCTTGAACACGACGATCTCCCGATCCGACCACGGCAACATCAGGCGAATGCAGTGGCCCTCAAGCCACCCGGCAACCGCCCGTTCGAATTATTCCACCGTCACCGACTTTGCCAGATTGCGTGGCTGATCCACGTCCGTGCCCCGAGCCACCGCCACATGATAGGCCAGCAACTGTAGCGGCACGGTATAGACCAGTGGTGCCTGCAGCGCCTCGATATGTTCCGGCATGGTCACAACCTCGATGCCCGGTTCCGAGCGGATGCCGGTATCCGGATCAGCCAGCACGAACAGCTGGCCGCCGCGGGCGCGGACTTCCTGAAGGTTGGACTTGAGCTTTTCGATCAGCCGGTTGTTGGGGGCCACCGCCACCACGGGCATGTCCGCATCCACCAGCGCCAGCGGACCGTGCTTGAGTTCGCCGGCCGGGTAGGCCTCGGCGTGGATATAGGAGATTTCCTTGAGCTTGAGCGCGCCTTCAAGCGCCACCGGAAAGCTGGGGCCGCGCCCGAGGAACAGCGCATGATGCTTGTCGGCGAACCATTCGGCCCATTCGATCATGGCCGATTCCAGTTGCAGGGTCTTTTCCACCTGCGCGGGAACGTGCAACAGCTGCCGGGCATAGAGCTTTTCCATGCGCGCATCCAGCCGGTTGTGGCGGGCCACCAGCATGCCGAACAGCCCGAGAGCCGCCAGCTGCGTGGTGAAGGCCTTGGTCGAGGCCACGCCGATTTCCGGCCCGGCACGGGTCATCAGCACCAGATCGGATTCGCGTACCAGCGAGGATTCCGGGACGTTGCAGATCGCCGCGGTGGCGACGTAACCGCTGGTCTTCGCGAATCGCAGGGCGGCCAGGGTGTCCGCGGTTTCGCCGGACTGGGAGATCGCCAGGAACAGCGTGCCCGGCGGCACCACCGGATCGCGATAGCGGTATTCGCTGGCCACCTCCACGGTGCAGGGCACGCCGCCACCCTGCTCCAGGTAGTACCGCGCCACCAGACCGGCGTGATAACTGGTGCCGCAGGCGACAATGTGAACCGCGCGGACCTGCGGCAGCAATGCCGCGGCATCCGGGCCAAGTACCGCCTCCAGCGGCCGGCCGTGGGCGAATCGCTCCGACAGCGTATCGCCGAGTGCCTTGGGCTGCTCGAAGATCTCCTTGAGCATATAGTGCCGATAACCGCCCTTGTCCGCGGCGTCCGCCGACAGGGAGGACTCGACCACCGGGCGCGTCACGGGCGCCCCCTGCAGATCGATCACTTCGGCCGAATCCGCGGTCAGATCGACCAGGTCGCCTTCCTCCAGAAACACGAAGTGCCGCGTCACCGGCAGCAGGGCGGCGGCATCGGAGGCGACGAAGTGTTCGCCATCGCCCACACCCAGCACCAGCGGCGAGCCGCGCCGCGCCGCCACCAGGCGGGTGGGTTCGTCGGGTGTCACGGCAACGATGGCGTAGGCGCCTTCGAGCTCGCCCAGCGAGGTGCGCACGGCGGCACGCAGATCCAGACCGGCACGGAGATGGCTGTCGATCAGATGCGCAATGACCTCGGTATCGGTCTGCGACTCGAAGCCATAACCCTTGGCCTCCAGGGCCTGGCGCAGGGTCTCGTAATTCTCGATGATACCGTTGTGCACCACCGCCACGTTGTCGCCGGAGCGCTGCGGATGCGCGTTGGCCTCCGACACACCACCGTGGGTGGCCCAGCGCGTATGCGCCGCGCCGACGTGACCGCCGAATGGCTCGGCTTCCAGCCGGTCGGCCAGTGCTGCCACCTTGCCGACCGCCCGGGCGCTGACTAGCCGGGCATGCTCGTCCACCACAACCATGCCGGCGGAGTCATAGCCGCGATATTCCAGTCGTCGCAGCCCTTCGAGCAGCAACGGGACCACGTCACGCCGGGCGGCAGCGCCGACTATGCCGCACATGGGGAAGTCTCCTCGCCAGTCATGCCCTGCTTGATGCCGACGGACGCCGACAACGTTTCTGGTTTCATCAGCGCCCGCACTAGCCTTTCTCGGGCCGCTTCCACCCGGGCACGGTGATCTGCCGGGAGCGCGACACGGTCAGCTTGCCGGCCGGGGCATTCTTGGTGATGGTGGAACCGGCGCCGATCGTGGCGCCCGCCGCGACCACGACCGGCGCCACCAGCTGGCAGTCGGAGCCGATGAAGGCGCCATCTCCGATCACCGTCCGGTGCTTGGCGGCACCATCGTAATTGCACGTAATCACGCCGGCGCCGACGTTCACATCCTTGCCCAGATCCGCGTCGCCGACGTAGCTGAGATGATTGATCTTGCTGCCTGCACCCACCTGGACATTCTTGGTTTCCACGAAGTTGCCCACGCGGGCGCGCTCGGCAAGATCGGTATCCGGCCGCAGCCGGGCGAACGGGCCGATCTGGCAGCGATCGCCCACACGCGCGTGCTCGATAACCGTATGCGAGTGCACGGTGCAGCCGTCGCCCACCCGGCTGTTGCGGATAGTAGTGTAGGGCCCGATGTGCACGCCTTCACCCAGCACAACGTCGCCTTCGATCACCACGTCGATGTCGATCACGCAGTCGCGGCCGGCGTTCAGGCGACCACGCAGATCGAAGCGCTGCGGATCGCGCAGCGTCACTCCCTGGGCCATCACTTCGGCGGCCTGGCGCCGCTGCAGCAGCCGCTCGGCCAGGGCCAGGTCCTGCCGGTCGTTGATGCCCTGGACTTCCTCGGCCGAGCCACCCTGACCCGCGACGACCCGAACGCCATCGGCCGCCGCCAGTGCCACGATGTCCGTGAGGTAGTACTCGCCCTGGGTATTCTGGTCGTTGATGCGGGCCAGCCAGTCGCGCAGACGGGCGGCCGGCGCGCACAGCAGCCCCGTGTTGATTTCCCGGACATGACGCTGATCGACGGTGGCATCCCGGTGCTCGACGATGCCGACAACGCGATTACCGTCATCGCGAATGATGCGGCCATAGCCGGTGGGATCATCCAGGGTCACGGTGAGCAGGGACAGCGCATCAGCGCCCCCGGCTTCGGTAAGGGTCTGCAGGGTCTCGGCGCGGATCAGCGGCACGTCGCCATAAAGGACCAGCACGCGGGCATCGTCCGGGATGTCGCCAATCGCCTGGGCCACGGCGTGACCGGTGCCCAGCTGCTCGGCCTGGTGCACCCAGGCTACGTCCAGATAGCCAAGCGCGGACTGCACCTGCTCGGCCCCGTGGCCGTAAACAACATGAATCCGGGCCGGCGCCAGCTGTTGCGCGGTTTCCACGACGTGGGTGAGAAGCGGTCGATCGCCCAGTGGCTGCAGAACCTTGGGCAGCGCCGAACGCATGCGCGTCCCCTGGCCGGCAGCGAGAACCACGATGTGCAGGGCCATGGGCGACGGGCTCCGAGAGGTGGTGGAAACCCCTATTCTGTCAAAACCGCGGTCGCACTGCCCCGGGAACACCGGAACGGCGCGACCTGCCGGACGCGCGGATCAGCCCCGGGCGGTGCCCCGGAGCTGCTTGACCGCATGCAAACGGGCTGCGGCCTCGGCCAGTTCCGCCTGGGCGCGGGCGAGATCGACCTTGTCATGCGCCTGCGACAACGCCTCCTCGGCCCGCCGCTTGGCGGCTTCCGCGGCCGCCTCGTCGATGTCCTTGGCACGCTCGGCGGTGTCGGCCAGCACCGTCACCAGGTGCGGCTGTACCTCGAGAATGCCCCCGGAAACGAAGTAATGCGTGGTCTTGCCTTCCTCGTCCTCCACCCGGACCGGGCCGGCCTTGAGGCGCGTCAGCAGCGGGGCATGGCGCGGCGCAATACCGACCTCGCCCATCTCGGCCGGCGCATAGACCATTCGGGCGCCGCCCGAATGGATTTCGCCCTCGGCGCTGACGATATCGACTTTCAGATTCGTGTTCTCTGCCACGGTATGTCCCGATGCTGGTACGTCGATGGGGCCGGGGCGTTGAGCCCGCGGCCGGGGCCGCCTAGGCGGCCTCCTTCTTGTTCATCTCCTCGCCCTTGGCGACGGCTTCGTCGATGGTGCCGACCATGTAGAAGGCCTGCTCGGGCAGATGATCATACTCGCCATCGACAATGCCGCGGAAACCGCGGATGGTCTCGGCCAGCGGCACGTACTTGCCTTCGGTGCCGGTAAACACCTCGGCCACGAAGAACGGCTGCGACAGGTAGCGCTGAATCTTGCGGGCACGGGACACCGCGAGCTTGTCCTCTTCGGACAACTCGTCCATGCCCAAAATCGCGATGATGTCACGCAGCTCCTTGTAGCGCTGCAGCGTCTGCTGCACGGCGCGGGCGCAGTCGTAGTGCTCGTTGCCGATGACGTTCGGGTCGAGCTGACGCGAGGTCGAATCGAGCGGGTCCACCGCCGGGTAGATGCCCAGCTCGGCAATCGAGCGGGCCAGCACCACGGTGGCGTCCAGATGCGCGAAGGTGGTGGCCGGCGAGGGGTCGGTCAGATCGTCCGCCGGCACGTACACGGCCTGGATCGAGGTGATCGAACCCGTGGTGGTGGAGGTGATCCGCTCCTGCAGCAGGCCCATTTCCTCGGCCAGGGTCGGCTGGTAGCCCACCGCGGAGGGCATGCGGCCCAGCAGCGCGGACACCTCGGTGCCGGCCAGGGTGTAGCGGTAGATGTTGTCGATGAACAGCAGCACATCGCGGCCTTCATCACGGAAGAACTCGGCCATGGTCAGGCCGGTCAGCGCCACGCGCAGACGGTTGCCCGGTGGCTCGTTCATCTGGCCGTAGACAAGCGCCACCTTGTCCAGCACCTTCGACTCCTGCATCTCGTGGTAGAAGTCGTTGCCCTCACGGGTACGCTCGCCCACGCCGGCGAACACCGAGTAGCCGGCATGTTCGGCCGCGATGTTGCGGATCAGCTCCATCATGTTGACAGTCTTGCCCACGCCGGCGCCACCGAACAGGCCGACCTTACCGCCCTTGGCGAACGGGCACAGCAGGTCGATCACCTTGATGCCGGTTTCCAGCAGTTCCTGGCCGCCGGCCTGCTCTTCATAGGTCGGCGCAGTACGGTGGATCGGAGAGCGCTCGTCGGTGCCGATGGCGCCCTGGTTGTCGATCGGCTCGCCCAGCACGTCCATGATGCGTCCGAGCGTGGCCTGCCCCACCGGCACCGAAATCGGCTGGCCGGTATTGCGGGCCTCGGCGCCGCGCGCCAGACCGTCGGTGACGCCCATGGCGATGCAACGGACAACGCCGTCGCCCATCTGCTGCTGGACTTCCAGCACCAGGTTGCTGGCGTCGATGATGATCGCGTCATGAATGCTGGGCAGTGAATCGCGGTCGAATTCCACGTCCACCACCGCACCGATGATCTGTACGACCTTTCCGGTCTTGCCGTCACTCATGTCTTATGTCCTCAGGCTTAAGAAGCGCTTCTCAACTCGTATTTCGGATTCCGGGCGGTAATCAGGAGACCGCCGCCGCACCGGCCACGATCTCCGACAGTTCCTGCGTGATCGCGGCCTGGCGGGCCTTGTTGTACTCCAGTTCCAGCTGGTCGATGATCTCGCCGGCGTTGTCGCTGGCGGATTTCATCGCCACCATCCGGGCCGCCATCTCGCAGGCCACGTTCTCGACCACGCCCTGGTAGACCTGCGCCTCCACGTAGCGGGTGAGAATGTCACCCAGCAGCTCGCTGGCCTCGGGTTCGTAGATGTAGTCCCAGTAGTCCGGCAGTTCCTCGTCGGACACCGGCTCGATCGGTAGCAGCTGCCGGCCTTCCGGCCGCTGCGTCATGGTGTTCACGAAGTCGTTGCTCTGCACGAAGATGCGGTCGATCTTGCCGTCGCGGTAGGCATCGAGCATCACCTTGATGGTGCCGAGCATATCCTCCAGGTGCGGGTTGTCACCCAGGTTGGAGGTTTCCGCCTCGATCGAACCGATGCGGCGGAAGAAGCTGATCGCCTTGCGGCCGACCACCGCGATATCCACCTCGACACCCTTGTCCTGCCAGCCGCGCATCTGACCGAGCACGTGCCGGAACAGGTTGATGTTCAGGCCACCGCACAGGCCGCGGTCGGTGGAGATCACGATGAAACCCACGCGCTTGATCTCGCGCTCGGTCATGAACGGATGCTGATAATCCGGGTTGGCCCGCGCCAGATGCCCGATCGTCCGGCGAATTTTCTCGGCGTACGGGCGGGCGGCTTCCACCCGCTCCTGGGCACGCCGCATCTTGGACGCGGCGACCATCTCCATCGCCTTGGTGATCTTCTGCGTATTCTCGACGCTTCGGATCTTGCCCTTGACTTCCTTGGCACCTGCCATGGTTTATCCCTGTTTACCGGTGACTGGACTTACCAGGTGTGACTGCTCTTGAACGCAGTCACCGCGGCGTGCAGCTCGGACTGGATTTCGTCGGTGTAGTCGCCGGTCTCGTCGATCTTGTCGAGCAGCGCCTGCTGTTCCGATTGCATGTAGGTATGCAGCGCGGTTTCGAAATCCACCACCTTGTCGGTGGCCACGTCCTCGAGGAAGCCCTTTTCGGCCGCGAACAGCGACACCGCCATCAGCGATACGGAGTACGGCTTGTACTGGGCCTGCTTCATCAGCTCGGTCACGCGCTCGCCGTGCTCCAGCTGCTTGCGGGTGGCCTCGTCCAGATCGGACGCGAACTGGGCGAAGGCCGCCAGCTCGCGGTACTGGGCCAGCGCCAGACGAATGCCGCCACCCAGCTTCTTGATGATCTTGGTCTGAGCGGAACCGCCGACTCGGGACACGGACAGGCCGGCGTTAACTGCCGGGCGGATGCCCGAGTTGAACATGTCGGTTTCCAGATAGATCTGGCCGTCGGTGATCGAGATCACGTTGGTGGGCACGAACGCCGAGACGTCGCCGGCCTGGGTCTCGATGATCGGCAGCGCCGTCAGCGAACCGGTCTTGCCCTTGACCTTGCCGCCGGTGATCTCTTCGACGTAATCGGCGTTGATGCGCGCGGCGCGCTCCAGCAGCCGGGAATGCAGATAGAATACGTCGCCCGGGTAGGCCTCACGGCCCGGCGGACGGCGCAGCAGCAGGGACACCTGGCGATAGGCAACCGCCTGCTTGGACAGATCGTCGTAGATGATCAGGGCGTCCTCGCCCTTGTCCCGGAAGTATTCGCCCATGGCGCAACCGGAGTACGGCGCGATGTACTGCAGGGCCGGCGGAATCGAGGCACCGGCCGCCACCACGATGGTGTGGTCCATGGCGCCGTGTTCCTCGAGCTTGCGCACCACCTGGGCAATGGACGAGTTCTTCTGCCCGATTGCCACGTAGATGCACTTGATGCCGGAATTCTTCTGATTGATGATCGCGTCGATCGCGATCGCGGTCTTGCCGGTCTGGCGGTCGCCGATGATCAGCTCACGCTGGCCGCGGCCGATCGGGATCATCGCGTCGATCGACTTGAGGCCGGTCTGCACCGGCTGATCCACCGACTGGCGGGCAATAACACCCGGCGCCACCTTCTCGATCGGCTGCGTGCCTTCCGACTCGATCTCGCCCTTGCCGTCGATGGGACTACCCAGCGGGTCGACCACGCGACCCAGCAGGCCCTCGCCCACCGGCACTTCGAGAATGCGGCCGGTGGTCTTGACCGTATCGCCCTCGGAGATGTGCTTGTACTCGCCCATCAGCACGGCGCCGACCGAGTCGCGCTCCAGGTTCAGTGCCAGGCCGTAGGTGCCGCCGGGAAATTCGAGCATTTCCCCCTGCAGCGCGTCGGCCAACCCGTGAATGCGGGCGATGCCGTCGGCCAGACTGACCACGGTGCCCACATTGCGGGCTTCCGTGACGGACTCGAAATCGTTGATCCGCTGGCGGATCAGGTCTGAGATTTCGGACGGATTGAGTTGCATACCGGGTGTCCTCGTTGGTTCGCTGACGCGGGCCACCGGCCCGCGCGATCCTTCAGTGTTTAAGTTAGTGAGCCAGCGACTGTTCCAGACGTGCCAGCTGGGCACGCAGCGAACCGTCGATCACCAGATCGCCGGCTCGAATCACGGCGCCGCCGATCAGTTCGGCATCGGTTTCGGCCGTCAGGCTGACCTGCCGCGACAGACGCTGCTCCAGCGCCTTCGTCAGCGCCTGCTGCTGCGATTCGGAAATCTCGGCGGCCGCGGTCACGGTCACCTCCACGCGATTCTCGGCCTCGGCCCGCAATGCCGCGAACTGCTCGGCAATCGCGGGTAGCAGGGTCAACCGCCCCTTCTCCGAGAGCAACCGCACGAAGTTGCGCCCGGCGTCGTCGAGGCGATCACCCGCGATGCCGATGATGGCATCGGCCAGTTGATCGTCGTCGACCCGCGGGTTGCCCACCAGGCGCGACACGTCGGGATGCGCCGCGATGGCGGCCAGCGCCTGCAGCGCATCGCCCCATTCGGCCAGACGCCCGCCCTGGCTGGCCAGCTCGAAGACCGCCTCTGCATAGGGCCGGGCCAGTGTCCGGATTTCAGCCATTACTTAATGCCTGCCACGAGGTCGTCGATGATGTCGTTGTGGGCCTTGGCATCAATCTCGCGCTTGAGGATGCGCTCGGCACCCACCACCGCCAGCGAACCCACCTCGCGCCGAAGTTCTTCCTTGGCGTGAGCCACGGCCTGATCGATTTCGTCGCGGGCCGCCTGCTTGAGACGCTCGCCTTCCGCGCGGGCCTCGTCGCGGGAACGCTCGACGTTCTCATTGGCCTGCTTCTGCGCATTGGACAGGACTTCCTGCGCCTGTTCACGGGCTTCCTTGAGCGTCGCCTCGGCCTTGTCGGTGGCCTCCTCGAGCTCGCGGGCGCCACGCTCGGCGGCCGCCAGGCCGTCGCTGATGCGCTTCTGACGTTCGCGCATGGCGTCCATGAGCGGTGGCCAGATGTACTTCATCGTGAACCAGATGAAGATCCCGAAGACGATCATCTGGCCCAGCAGGGTGGCATTGATGCTCATGCCCGACTCCCTCTAGTGAATCGCGTGCGGATGGGGTACCGCATGACGGATGACAAACCGCGCAGTGATTACTGAATGGCCGCCAGGAACGGGTTGGCGAAGGTGAAGAACAGCGCGATACCCACGCCGATCATCGCCACCGCGTCGAGCAGGCCGGCGATCAGGAACATGCGGCCGGTCAGCATCGGGGCCATTTCCGGCTGGCGGGCAATGCCTTCCAGGAACTTGCCGCCCAGCAGGCCGAACCCGATCGCGGTACCCATGGCACCGAATCCGATCAGCAGACCCACGGCCACCGCGGTCAAACCAACAACAATCTCCATGACTTTCCTCCTGAAATAAGGGTCTAACGAGGCCCGTAACAGTTGCCGACCCAGTCAGCCGGCAACAACCAAAATGCTAGTGATGTTCGTGCGCCATACTCAGATACACGATCGTGAGCATGCCGAAGATGAATGCCTGCAGCGTAATGACCAGGATGTGGAAGATCGCCCAGGCGCCACCCAGCGCCACCTGCAGGGCGAACAGCGGCGCGGTCATCAGTTCCGCGCCCGCACCCAGGGTGAACAGCGCGATCAGAATGAAGATCAGCTCGCCGGCGTAGAGATTGCCGAACAGTCGCAGCGACAGCGAGATGGGCTTGGCGATCTCCTCGACCAGCTTGAGCATGAGGTTGAACGGCGCCAGCCACCAGCCGAAGGGGTGGGTGAGGAATTCCTTCACGTAGCCCCAGCCGCCCTTGATCTTGATCGAGTAGAAGATCACCAGGGCAAACACGGTCAGCGACATGCCGAACGTCACGTTCGGGTCGGTGGTGGGCACCACCTTGAGGTATTCGATGCCCACCCCGGCGGCCAGCATCGGCAGCAGGTCGACCGGAATGAGGTCCATGAAATTCATCAGGAAGACCCAGACGAAGATCGTCAGGGCCAGCGGCGCAACCAGCTTGCTGTCGCCGTGGAAGATGTCGCGAACCTGGGTGTCGGTGAAATCGACCACCATTTCCACGAAATTCTGCAGGCCGCCCGGTTCGGCGGCGGTAGCGCGGCGCGCCGCGGCCCGGAACAGCCACAGGAACAGGCCGCCCAGGGCGATGGCAAAGAACAGGCTGTCGACGTGCAGCACCCAGAAACCTTCCGCATGGGAATCGAACTGCATGCTCGACAGATCGAACTTGAGGTTGGTCAGGTGATGACCGATATAGGTGCCGACCGCGTTTCCGTCCCCGTTTTCGGCAGTTGCCATCGTTGTCTTCCCGTCCAGTTATCGACTGTCACGCGAACGTGACGGCTTCGGTCCTGTTCAGCGATTCACCGCCATGGCAAGCCAGTAACATGCCAGGCAGATCGCGTAGGTGCTGAGCAAGGCAAGAAACTGCGCGCCAAACCCCAGTACCCCGATCGTGAACAGGGTGATGGTCAGCGCCAGCTTGCCGGCTTCACCGATGTACAGCGACCGCACCACCCGTTTCGGGTCGGCGTCGGCCGGATGCCGCAATGTGATCCAGGCGAAGAACAGCCCGGGCACCACGGCCACAGCGGCCCCGTAAAGCGCCGCCCATCCATTCAATCCGCCGCGGGTCAGCTGCCAGCACAGGGCGGTGGTCGAGCCCACCATCACTTGTGCGGCAAAAACCCCCAGGGCGAGACGCATGCCACGCAGACGCAAGCGCTTCATAACAGTGGACCAACGCGTTGCCTGACAACCGTCGGCGCACACAAATCTCCCATGCCCCGCGCGGTGCGACGCGAGACTATAAAGAAGTCCCCCCAGCGGGTCAATTACGCCGACGGGATTGCGGAAAAAGCCGCATGGACCCTACTTGAGACGCTCAACCAGAGTTTTCAGCAATCCATCATCGGCGTAATCAATGACCAACTGCCCCCGCCCGGACCGGCCCGGGCGAATCGCCACCCGGGTGCCCAGCCGCTCGCCGAGTTCCTGCTCCAGCCGCTGCGTGGCCGCGGACTTGGCCGGTTTCGGCCGACGCCGGTCGGGCTTGCCCTGCGCCTGCACCAGGGCCTCGGTCTGGCGCACCGTCAGGCGGCGCGCCACCACCTGCTGCGCCAGCGCCAGCTGATCGTCCGTGGCCGCCCCCAGCAGCGCGCGGCCGTGCCCCATTTCCAGGCGGCCCTCGCGCAGCATCTGCTGGACGCCCTCGTCGAGCTCGTTCAGGCGCAGCAGGTTGGAAACCGAGGCCCGGGAACGCCCCACCGCCTCGGCGCACTGCGCGTGGGTCATGCCGCATTCCCGGATCAGCCGGGCCAGCGCGGCGGATTCTTCCAGCGGATTGAGATCCTCACGCTGGATGTTCTCGATCAGGGCGGCCGCCATGGCCACCTCGTCGGCCACCACCCGCACCACCGCGGGCACCGTCTCGCGGCCGGCCAGGCGCGCGGCCCGCCAGCGACGCTCCCCGGCCACGATCTCGTAGCCCTGCCCGTCCGGCCGGACCACCAGCGGCTGCAGCACGCCCTGAGTGCGAATCGACTGGGCCAGCGATTCCAGCGCGGCGTCGTCCATGTCCACACGCGGCTGAAACCGTCCGGGGTGCAGTTCGTCCAGGTCCAGTTCGTGCAGCTCGCCGGCATCGGCCGCGGCGGCGGCATCCGGTTCGAAATCGCCACTCAGCAAGGCATCGAGTCCACGTCCCAGTCCGCGCTTTCTAGCGGCCATGATTGGCTCCGTCGATAGGTGAGGCCGGCAGCGGGACGTCGTCCGCGACAGGCATTGGCGCGATGCCGCGCATTCTAGGCCCCTGCCGCGGCACGACCGGACCGCCCCAGCACTTCCAGCGCCAGTGCCCGGTAGGCCCGCGCGCCGCTGGCGCCGGCGTCGTAATCAATGGCCGGCAGCCCGTGGCTGGGCGCCTCGGCCAGACGCACGTTGCGCGGGATGATGGTGTCGTACACCTGCCCGGAAAAGTGCGTCAGCAACTGATCCGAGACCTCGCCGGACAGCCGGTTGCGCGGATCGTACATGGTGCGCAGCAGCCCGGCGATGGCAAGGTCGGGATTGATCACCGCCCGCACCTTGTCGACCGTATCCAGCAGCGCCGACAGCCCCTCGAGCGCGTAATACTCGCACTGCATGGGAATCAGCAGCCCGTTGCAGGCGGACAGCGCGTTGACGGTGAGCATGGACAGCGCCGGCGGGCAATCGATGATGACGTAATCGAATTCGGGCGAACCGTCCGCCAGCGCCTCGCGCAGGGCCAGTTCCCCGTTGCGGCGCTTGCGCAGCCCCACTTCGGCCGCGGTCATGTCGCCGTTGGCCGGCAGCAGGCTCAGACGGCCGTCGAGCACCGGGCGCACGACGTCGGCCAGCCGCTGCTCGCCCAGCAGGACGTCGCATGCCGTCACGCTCAGATCGGCCCGGGTCAGACCCAAACCCATGGTGGCGTTGCCCTGGGCATCCATGTCCACCAGCAGTACGCGCTGATCGGCTTCCGCCAGGCACGCGGCCAGATTGATGGACGTGGTGGTCTTGCCCACGCCTCCCTTCTGGTTGGCAACGGCGAGAATGCGCATGCGAGCAGCACCGGACCCGGTCGAAACAGGCCGCAAGAATAAAGCCCCGGGCGGAGCGATACCAGACGGGGTTAGAGCAGCCCCGGCTCCACCACCACCAGATGACGGGCGGCATCCAGGCCCGGGACGCTCAATTCGTGGGTGGCCGCCACCCGGAAACCATCCGGCAGCTCATCCAGTTCCGGCGCCGGATCGCGCCCCTTCATCAGCAGCACCTGCCCCGCCGGCCCGCACAAGTGTCCCAGGCTTTTCAGCGCCAGGGGGGCCGCGGCAAAGGCGCGGCAGATGACGGTGTCGAAACTCGCCGGCGGGTACCAGCTTTCCACCCGTTGCTGAACCACCTCGACGTTATCCAGCCCCAGCACCCGCACCACGTGGCGCAGGAATGCCGCTTTCTTGCGGTTGGACTCCACCAGCACCACGGCCTTGCCCGGCCGGGCCAGCGCGATCGGGATGCCGGGCAGGCCCGGGCCGGTGCCCACGTCCGCGAAACGCTGGCCGGCCAGGTAGGGCACTACCGACAGGCTGTCCAGCAGGTGGCGCACCACCATGTTCGAGGGCTCGCGTACGGCGGTTAGATTGTAGGTGCGATTCCAGGATTCCAGGTGCTTGAGATAGTCGATCATCGCCTGCCGCGACTCGGCCGACGTGCGCACCTTCAGCGTCCGTGCCCCGCGGGTGAGCGTATCCAGACAGGCCTGCCAGTCCACGCTGGCGCCGGCACGGCGCGGGGCGGTCACGGCGCGGTCTCGTCCAGCCGCAGCCGGCCGGTGCGCACCCGCTGGGGGTGATCGCCCACCGGCACGCTGGCGACTTCCTCAGCGGATTCGAACGAAATCACCGACACCCGATCCTGCTGGCTCACCGACACGTAACAGTGTTGGCCGTCCGCGCTCTCGGTGGCCCAGTAGGGCTTGGCGTCGAGCGGATGCTCCGCCAGTTCGATAAGGGTCGGTTCCAGCGTCTCGCGGTCCACGATCGCGGCATAGCCATCCATGGTGCCCGCCACGCACAGCTTGCTGCCCGCGGGATTCATGGCGAGGCCGTGGTGGGCCGAATTGAGCTGGTAGTCCCAGGTCGACATAGCCTCGGTTTCCGCCGGCACCGGCAGCTTGGCCACCCGGGTGACCCGATCCTCGGTCAGGTCGTATTCGACGAAGCCGTGCAGAAACGAAATCTGCATGTAGACGAAGCGCTCGTCGGGATGCACGGCCATGGGCCGCACCGCCGAATCCACCCAGGGCATGCCGAACTCGGCCAGCTTCTCGCCCATGTCCACCCGCTCGAGTACCTCGAAGCTGTCGGCATCCACCACCTGGAACCAGCGGTCGCCCTTGAGCCAGTCCAGCCAGCCGGCGGTGGTGGGCACGAACACCTTGCCGATGCTGGCGTGGTAGATGCGCTCGCCGTCCTCGGAATAGCTGTTCTCGTGCGGCTGATCGCCGGAGTCGAAGCCGCCCGTGATCTCGCCGGTTTCGGTGTCGATGGCATGCACCCGGTTGGCCATGGAGGCCGACACCAGGAAGGTCTTGCCGTCCGGCGAGATAGCGGCGTGATCGGACCGGGCGCCTTCGACCGGAGTACGCCAGACGATCTCCCCGCTGGCCACATCAATGGCCACCACATCGGCAAAGCTCGGCCGCGACACGAACAGTCGGCGGCCGTCGTTGGAGGTGAACATGTCGTCCACCAGCTGATCGTTGCCCTCGCCGATCACGTGGCGGATGAACTGGAACTGCACCCAGCGCCAGGGATTGCCGCGGATCTCTTCCATCCGCTGCTCGCGGTCGGGTACCACGTTGATCTCGGTGATCACCTCGAAGGTGTCCGGGTCGAACACGGTGGCGGTGCCGTCCCAGTTATTGCCGGCGATCACCACGTCGCGCAGCTCGGCGGCACCCGCGGCGCCTGCCGCCAGTCCGGCGGCCATCGCCAGGACCCGCCCGAGGCGGTTCAGCAAGGTCGCGTGTGAAGGCATGGTTTGTCCCCCTCGACGAAACCGGTGTGGATGCTCACGCCCCGGCCGCCTCGATCCTGGCCCAGGTGTCCCGCAATGCCACGCTGCGATTGAACACCGGCGCGTCCGGTGTGTGGTCATGGCGGTCGGCCACGAAATAGCCGACCCGCTCGAACTGGAACATGGCCTCGGGCTCGGCATCGGCCGCGCCCGGCTCGATCCAGCAGTCCTCGTATACCGTGAGCGAATCCGGATTGATCTGGTCGCGGAAATCTGTATCGCCGCGGCCCGGGGTTTCGTGGGCGAACAGCCGGTCGTACAACCGCACGGTGGCGCGTCTGCCGTGGCTGACCGATACCCAGTGGATCACGCCCTTGGGCTTGACGCCGTCGGCCGGGTCGCTGCCCAGCGTGTCCGGATCATAGCTGCAATGCACTTCGGTGATGCGGCCGTCCGTGTCCTTGATGACATCATCCGCCGTCAGCACGTAGCCGTTGCGCAGCCGCACCTTCTTGCCCAGCACCAGCCGCTTGTACTTCTTGTTGGCCTCCTCGCGGAAATCCTCTCGCTCGATCCATACCTCGCGGGTGAAGGGCAGCTGGCGGTCGGCGAAGCCCTCGCGCTGCGGATGACCGGCCGCGGTGAGCATTTCCACATGATCGTCCGGCAGGTTGGTGATCACCAGTTTCAGCGGGTCGATCACGCACATGGCGCGGGGGGCGTTCTCGTTGAGGTCGTCGCGCAGGGCGTGTTCCACCATCGCCATGTCCACCACGCCGTCGGCACGCGACACCCCCACCATCTCGCAGAAGCGGCGGATCGACGTCGGGGTGTAACCACGCCGGCGGATGCCGCAGAGCGTGGGCATGCGCGGATCGTCCCAGCCATCGACGAAACCCTCGTCCACCAGCAGTTTGAGACGCCGCTTGCTGGTGACGGTGTAGTTGATGTTCAGCCGGCTGAATTCGTACTGGCGCGGGCGCGAGGGCACCGGCAGGCGCTCGATCAGCCAGTCGTAGAGCGGGCGGTGGTCCTCGAACTCCAGCGTGCAGATGGAGTGGGTCACCCCCTCGATGGCGTCGGACTGGCCATGGGCGAAATCATAGGACGGGTAGATGCACCAGGCGTCCCCGGTCTGGTGGTGTGCGGCCCGGCGGATGCGGTACAGCACCGGATCGCGCAGATTCATGTTGCCGGCAGCCATGTCGATCTTCGCCCGCAGCACGCAGGCACCGTCGGCGAACTCGCCGGCCCGCATGCGGCGAAAAAGGTCCAGGTTCTCCGCCACGTCGCGGTCGCGGAACGGGCTGTTCACGCCGGGCTCGGTCAGCGTGCCGCGGCTGGCGCTGGCCTGCTCGGCAGACTGGTCGTCCACGTAGGCCAGGCCGGCCTCGATCAGATGCTCGGCGTAGCCGTACAGCTCGTCGAAGTAGTCCGAGGCATAGCGGACGTGGCCGGCCCACTCATAGCCCAGCCACTGGACGTCGTCCTGGATGGCCTGGACGTACTCGGGATTCTCGGCGCCCGGGTTGGTGTCGTCGAAGCGCAGATGGCAGCGCCCGCCGAATGTCTCCGCCAGACCGAAATTCAGCCAGATGGACTTGGCGTGGCCGATATGCAGATAACCGTTGGGTTCCGGCGGGAACCGGGTCACCACCTCGCCCTGGTGCTCGCCGGACGCAATCTGCTCGGCAATCAGGTTGCGCAGGAAGTTGTTGGCGGCCTTGCGGTCCGGCGCGTCGGAATCGGTCATAGGGTTGGCGGCCAGGGCGCCGGCCGGCATGCGGCGACGGCGAAAATCATGCGAGCCGGCATTATAGACGCCTGCATCCACCCGGCGACAGTCGCCAGACCCGTCACACCGGCGATCACGCCGCACCATTGCATACTCGTGACGTTCCCGAACGTACGCAACGATGCGACACTTGGACGACAAAATCACTGACACAGGAGAGAGCCATGAAACGCCACGCCTATCGCGTGCTCACCGCCACGCTGCTGGCCGGATTCGCCGGCGCCGGTTCCGCCCAGAATCTGGATGCCCTGACCAGCGCCCTCGGCGGCTTCGCCGGCGACCCGGCATCGCTCGGTCCACAGACACTGGTGCAATCGTTCAACAACATTGACGACGCCGCCAACGCCCTGGTCACGGGCCAGGATGTCCGTGGCGGCGGATTGCGTGCCGCCGCGCTGGCCGCCGTGGACCCGGACAGTCCGCAGACGGGCAATGTCACGCAGATGTTCAACAACGGCAACGCCGCCTTCCAGGGATTCGCCATTCAGCTGGCCGACGGCACGCCGACGCTGCCGCTGGCCCAGAGCTATCGGGCCCTGACCAATACCGGTTACAGCCTGCTGTTGCCGGTTTACCAGCAGATGGACGGGCCGGCGCAGCAGCTGGCCGCGGCAGGCAGCCCACTGACCACGCCGCTGAGCCAGGCCATTGCCAGTACCACGTTCGACCTGACGCTGAATGCCCCCGAACTGGGCCTGCCGACGGGCGGCGCCGCACCAGTGCCCGGCGATCTGCCGATTGGGGCCTTCGGGCCGGAGTCGCTGACCATGCTGCTGGGTGAGCTGCCGCTGTCCGGCCTGCCGATGTAACCAAAACCGGACGTCGGCCGGCGTACTGGCACCGGCCGCCGGCGCCAACTCAACAACCCCCGCTCAGGCGGGGGTTGTATTCAACCGGCACCCAATCAGGCCGCGCGCGGGGCCTTCACCCGATGATCCGCGGCCCGCTCGAATTCCAGGTAGCCGTCGTCGACCGGGTCCTTGCAGAGGATCGGGCGATCGGTCTTGTAATCCTGGGTCATGCGCCACGGTGCCTTGGTGCCCTGGCGCGGCAGCTTGTGGGCGACCCGCTGGATGTAGCCGGACTGCAGCGCGTCCAGCGCGGAGCCTTCCTCGCGGCAGTCCTCGTGGTCACGCGGCACCGCGATGTCCACGCCCTGCTCGTCCATGTGCTTGAGCAGCCGGCACAGATACTGACCGACGATATCCACCTTCAACGTCCACGAGGCATTGATGTAGCCGAAGATGATGGCGGCGTTGGGCACGCCCTCCAGCATGGTGGCCTTGTAGAGCACGCGCTCGGAGATATCCACGGCCTCGCCGTCCACAGCCAGACTCATGTCACCGAGCAGGCGCACATCCAGCCCGGTGGCCGAAATGATGATGTCGGCCTCCAGCTCCTGCCCCGATTTCAGGCGGATGCCGTTCTCGGTGAAACTGTCGATGTGGTCGGTGACCACCTCGGCCTGACCGCGCCGCAGCACCTTGAACAGGTCACCGCTGGGCACCGCGCACATGCGCTCGTCCCAGGGGTTGTAGTCGGGCTCGAAGTGACGCATGTCGAAGTCGGGCCCCAGCGCGCGGCGGGCGCCACGCTGCAACAGCCACTTCATGAAGCCGGGGAAACGCTGCGAGGTGTTGTAGATCACCCGCTGCATGGCCACGTTGCGCGCCCTGGTCATGCGGTAGACCAGATCATCCGGCAGCACCTTGTAGAGGGCTTCGGAAATCTTGTCCACGGCCGGCAGGGAAATGATGTAGCCGGGCGAACGCTGCAGCATGGTCACCTTCTCGGCCTCGCCCGCCATCGCGGGCACCAGCGTTACCGCGGTGGCGCCACTGCCGATCACCACCACCTTCTTGCCGGCGTAGTCGAGATTCTCCGGCCAGTGCTGCGGATGGATCACCGTGCCCTTGAACTTGTCCTCGCCCGGGAAGTCCGGCTTGTGGCCCTCGTCGTAGCGGTAGTAGCCGGTGGCCCCCATCAGAAAGCTGCCGGTAAAGGTTTCGGTTTCGCCGGTGGCCTCGCGCACCGCGGTGACCGTCCAGCAGGCGTCAGCGCTGGACCACTCGGCGGATTCCACCTTCAGCCCGAAATTGATGTGGCGATGGACGTCATGCTCGTCCGCGGTGGCCCGCACGTAACTCTTGATCGACGGCCCGTCAGCCAGGATTTTCGGCTCTTTCCAGGGGCGGAACTCGAAGCCGAAGGTGTACATGTCCGAATCCGAACGAATGCCGGGATAGCGGAACAGGTCCCAGGTACCGCCGATGTCGTCGCGGCGCTCCAGAATCGCGAAGCTCTTGTCCGGGCAGCCGCGCTGCAGGTGACAGGCGGTGCCGATGCCGGAAACGCCGGCGCCAATGATCAGAACGTCCACATGCGGGTTGGCCATGACTGCTTACCGTGCGGTTAACCAGACCGGCACATTAGCATCATCCGCGTCATCCGGAAACACGTCTTGCCGGTTGTGGCACAACAGGCCGCCGGCCAGCATTTCCGGCCGACGCCTGTTCGCGGTCACCTACTCGTCGTCGGTATCGATGGAGATCGAGGTATCTCCGCCACCGTCCTTGTTCTCGTAGGACACCCCACCGTTTTCCGTATCGATGCTCAGGCTGGTGGAGTCACCTTCCTCCGGAGCGGCGCTGCCGCCGCCTGACGAGGCCTCATCATCACCCTGGGAGCAGGCGGCCAGGAACCACGCCGCCAGCAGCGTCGTCAGGATATATCGCATAGAGACTTTCCCCTTTTTGGAATGAGCTGGAGCCCCCCCCCTCTCGCCTACAGCTTATCGCAGAAGTCGCCCATAACGTCGGCATGTCCCCGGACTGCGCCGTGCTCGAGCATGGCCGGCCGCCACCCCTGCACAAACTGCAGCGCGCCGCCTGGTATCAGGCCCTGTACGCCAGACTCACGCCCAAGACCCGGCAACGGGACCTGCGGCAGTTGCGCGAGCAGGCGCTGATCAAGCAGGACGATCACAACCGGCTATGGCCGGGATTCGTGGACCCGGCCGACAACAGCATTGACGAATCGACGGGCTGAACACCCGGGTGCTCGTTACGACGATTTCAGACGGCAGCCAAGCTGCTGCTGCATTCCCGCCCGGACCAGCAGCACCTCGTAGCCGCGCGGCGACCGCAGGTAGCGGCGGCCGGCCGCGGTCAGCCGATGGTCGATCAGATCGGCCGTGCTGGCGATCCCCCTAAGCACGAGCAGACCCGCCTGCACCAGATCGTCGTGCGTCCATCCGGCGGCTTCCAGCCAGTCCTCGAGCGGCTGCTCGCCCTGTTCGATACATCGCTCGATGTAGCGCGCCCGGCCCTCGAAGAACTCGGGCGCGAGGCACACGATCAGGCCCGGCCCTTGTCCGCCGGTGGCAGACTGGTGAGCTTGGCGTATTCCTCGAACAGAAACGCCACCCGGTCGGCGTCGCCCTTGAATTTCCGCTTGCTGTAGGCGGCATCCACCGCCCGGTCCAGCGCGCGATGGGCCTTGAGCAGGGCCGGCGGCATGGTCAGCGGGTCGTAGAGATCGGCCAGGGTCGCGTCCGGAAACTGTTCGCGGGCGTCGAGCACGCCCTGGGCGGCGGTATGCACCGCCTGGCGTTTGTTGGCGGAGACATTCTGCGGCCAGGGAAAGTTGTTGTAGACGATGTCTTTGGAGTAGCGGAAGTCACTTTTCAGGCGGCCGCAGGTGTAGCGGACCCAAGCCATGTGCATGCCCGAATGAATCACCCCAAACTCAAACTGTTCCACGTCCGGAATAATCTTGACCAGATTGCTGCAAATTACATCTGGCCCTGCAAAACCAATCGGAATATAGGGGCGACGCTCCGACGAAACCTCCGGAACTATCAGGTAATTGGACTCTGGAAAGTTCTCCACATGAAACCGCGTGGGCGTATCCGCCAGCCGGCGAGTAGGCGCACTCTTGCTGGCAAGCCGGGATTCGCGCACGGCCTCGATGCGTTCGCGACACGCCGGCAGGCGCGCCAGCTCCGACGGCGAACAGTCGCCCAGCCACAGACACCAGCGTTCGATGCCCTGCAGAAACTCGCGTGAACCGATCCAGCGCTTGAAGTAAGCCGCGGCCGCCGGCTCCCGTTCCAGAAACGCCGCCTTCTCCTCGGGCGTGAAAAGATAGTGCCCGCCATCGATAGGCTTGTTGCCGATGCCGATTGCCGGGACATCGCAGATCGGTGAGCGGCGCCGGGGCAGGCAGACATCCGGCGCATCGGCCAGATAGGGATTGACGTTCGTCGCATCCCGCGCTTGCGGCGGCCCGGCGATGTCGTCGTATTCGTAGATCACCTTGCCGGGCCTGTCGCCGATGCCAAAGCCCACGATGACGCAATGCACGGCGGCCTTGCCGCGGGCCTCATTGTTCCAGCGGAAGGTGGTGTGGGCGAAGTCGATCTTCAGGTCCCGAGCGAACAGCGGCGGCCAGAGCAGGCCGGGTTGCTCGCCCTGGCTGATGGAATTGGTGGAGACGAACGCGCAGCGAACGTCCGTGCCCTGAATCAGATCCGCCGCCTTGAAATACCAGCCGGTCACGTAATCCAGCAGGCCGATGTTCCGGGTCTCGCCGGAGACGTCGGCCAACTCCTGCCGGTTGGCCTTGCTCATGAACTTGGCGCCGATGAAGGGCGGATTCCCGAGGATGTAACTGAGTCGCACCTTCGGCACTACGTCCTCCCAGTCCATCCGCAACGCATTGCCGTGATGGATATGCGGTGTGGAAGTCAGTGGAATGCGGGCGAAGTACATACCGAATTCCTCGCCCACCCTGACGTTCATCTGGTGGTCGGTCAGCCACAGGGCAACCTCGGCAATGCGGGCGGGGAATTCCTCGATCTCGATGCCGTAGAACTGGTCGACGTCGATGTGGATCAGGCCGTGGACGTCCAGCGACAGCTGGCCTGACTGCCGCGAGGCGCGCAGCACGTCCAGCTCCAGTTCCCGCAGGTGGCGGTAGGTGACCACCAGGAAGTTGCCGCAGCCGCAGGCCGGGTCCAGGAAGGTGAGGGTGCGCAGCTTCTTGTGGAATTCGAACAGCTTGTTGCGGTTGTGTTTCACCCGCTCGAACTCGGCCCGCAGCTCGTCCAGGAACAGCGGCTTGATCAGCTTTTCGATGTTCTGTTCGCTGGTGTAGTGGGCACCGAGGTTGCGCCGGGCGTCGCTGTCCATGATCGACTGGAACATGGCGCCGAACACCGCCGGGCTGATCTGCGACCAGTCCAGCGCGCAGGCTTCCAGCAAGGCGTCGCGCATGGCCGAGTCAAAGGCGGCGATGGGCAGTGTCTCCTCGAACAGGCGGCCGTTGACGTAGGGGAAGGCGGCGAGCTGCTCGTCCAGCGAGCCGGATCGCCGGTCATGCGCGGTGTTGAGCACCTGGAAGGCGTGGGTGAGTGCGGCGCCCAGGTCGCTGCCGTCCTCGGCCGTGCGTTCCTCCAGCCACAGCCGGAAGGCCTGGGCCGGCTGGAAGATGCCGGTGTCCTCCGCGAACAGGCAGAACAGCAGGCGCACCAGCAGCATTTCCAGCTTGTGGCCGTCGTAGCCGCTGGCCTTGAGGGCGTCGTGCAGCCGGCCCATGCGCTCGGCGGCCTTGACGTTGACCGGGTCCTCGGCGCGCAGCACCTGCGGCTTGTAGCCGGCGATGAAGCCGAAGCGCTTGATCTGGCTGGGCAGATCCTTGAGAGCGAACTCGTGGTCGGTATTGTCCTCGAGGTCGTGCAAGCGGATGGTGGCGAAATCCGAGACCACCACGTAGCGGGGCAGGTCGCGGTCCTTGAGTTCGGCAAAGTAGTCCAGCGCCTGGATGAACGCGGAATCCAGATCCTTGCCCAGGGATTTGTGCTCGGCAATCAGGGTGCCGGGCCAGAAGCAGTCGATGAACCCGGCCTTGTCACCCAGTTTCCGGACATGCTTTTCGAATGTGGCCACGCGCCGCCGATCGACGCCGAAGACCTGGAAGAACTCGTTCCAGAAGGTCTGGGCCTCGCCGCGCTCGTAGGACTCGTCCGCCCAGTCGTGGGCGAAGGTGGTGGCGCGGTCGCGGATTTCGTTCCAACTCAGGGGCATTGGTTATCCAGGCGTCGACGAAATCCGCCGCCGATTCCGCTTGCCGGCGATCCCGCTGCGCGGGAACCCTCGCCGGAGGCCGAACAGCGGCATTTCGTTCCAACTAAGAGGCATCAGCTACCCCGGGAGTCGACGAAATCCGCCACCGATTCCGCTTGCCGGCGATCCCGCTGCGCGGAAACCCTCGGTCGGTGCGGGGCAGCAGCTTTTCGTTCCGGGAGAGGGGCACCTGATTATTCGATAATTTCCGTGCGTAAGCCCAGGACCTTATCAAAGCACCGATCATTGGTAACGAACAGCACCTCGCCGGCCAGACTCAAGGCGCTCGCAGCCTGGAAGGCATCCGGTGTCTTGAGGTTATACGCCGCGCGGACTCTCGCAGCTTCCAGGATCACGGCCTTGTTCACCGGCACTTGCAACAGATCCTTGCGCGAGAAAAAGCGGTCATAGGCCGCGAGCACGGCGGCATTCTGCTCACGCAGGGGTTTGATCCGGCATTCCAGAAGACTCAGTTCACTGACAGCATGTCCGGAAAACCGGCTGTCCAGTTCCAGCAGGCGGGCAGAAAGTCTAGATGCCCAGGGCTCGATATTGTCGACGAAATAGATAACCGCACAGGCATCCCAGAACAGCATCAGTCGTCATTCCAACTGGCGCGTTCCTCGGCGATGTAGGCATCAATCTCCGCCTTAGTCATGGTGCCCTGCCAGGGACGATTTTCGAGCAACTCCCGAATGGTGCCGGGTTCGGCGCGTTGGCCTGGCTGCCCCCCTGCAGGTGCTGCGGTCATTTCCAACTGCCGATTTTTCCGGCCTGAAGCGAAACCCAGACGCTGCAATACGTACTCGCGCAGGCTCAAACCCTGCAGCGAGGCCTGGGCCTTGATCTGCTGATGCAGGCTATCTGGAATTTCGACGCTTAAACGGCTCATGGTTTTCCGCATTGATTATGCACAAATGTACTTTAGCACATGGCACCTCGCCAGCATTTAACATTGCGCCTGTCCTTATATTCCCGCCAGCGATCGTTTAATATTCCGCCCCCGCGGAGGTGACCTCTCCCACGTTTCACCCGATTGACCAGAGGAATTCCTTGCATGACCGCCACGATTCACAGCGTTCAGGTAGAAAAGTCCAGCGGCGAACTCGCCCGCGAGCAGCAACTGGCCTGGAAGCTGGCCGAGCTGGCCACCCGGGCCAAGGACGCCCCGCAGGACGCCGAGGCCGTGGCGATGGCCAAGAACCGGATTATCGACAACGCGGCGATTGCGCTGGGTGCGGCGAATGAAACGGCGGTCAAGGTGGCACGTGCGGACGCGATGGGTGCCAAGGGCACCGGCAAGGCCACGATTTGGGGCCTGAAGGAGCACTACGCACCGGTACCAGCTGCCTTCGCCAACGCCGTGGCGGTGCGCTTCCTGGACAACGACGACTGCTATCTGGCGGCCGAATATTCCCACCCGGACGACAACATTTCCCCGATCATCGCGGTGGGCCAGCACCTTGGCGTGTCCGGCGCCGACATCCTGCGCGGCATCGTGGTGGCCTACGAGGTGCACGTGGCGCTGGTTGGCACCGGCGACGGCACCGGCATCTGCCTGCACAAGCACAAGGTCGACCACATGACGCATATCGCCGCGGGCACCGCGGCGGGCATCTCCTCCATGCTGGGGTTGACCACCGAGCAGGCCTACCACGCCATCAACTTCGCGGTGCACAACGCCATTTCCTCGCGCCAGTCGCGCAAGGGCGACATCGGCGCGCAGAAGGAATTCGTGCCCGGTTTCTCGGCGGAAATCTCCATCAAGGCGGTCAACCACGCCCTGCACGGCCTCAAGGGGCCGAACCCGGTCTACGAGGGCGTGGACAGCATCATCCGCCGCTTTCTCAACGGCCGAGATGACGAAAACGCCGTGTACAAGGTGGAACTGGCCGAACCGGGGGTCGATGCGCTGCGAAACATCATGAAGACGTATCCCAAGCAGCACGCGTTCGAGTACCAGGGTCAGGCCATCATCGACCTGGCGCTGCAGTTGCGCGACCGGCTACCGAAGAAGGGCGACGGCGTGGACCTTGACCAGATCAAGAAGATCGTGCTGGAAACCAGCCATCACACCCACCACGTGATCGGCACCGACGCGCAGGACCCGCAGAAGATCGACCCGGATTCACCGCGGGGCACGCTGGATCACAGCATCATGTTCGCCATCGCCCGCTGCATCCAGACCGGCGAGTTCCACAAGGACCGCGCCTACCAGATGACCCCGGCCGAGAAGGACGAGATGCGCAAGCTGATGGCCCGCATCGAAACCCAGTTCGACCAGCGCTGGGAAGACCTGTACCACGACCAGGACCCGAACGTGCAGGCCTACGGTGGCCGCATGATCGTGACTCTGGCCGATGGCAGCGAAGTGGCCGACGAAAAGACCCGCGCCAATGCCCACCCCGGCGGCGACACCCCCTGGCAGCGCCCGGACTACGAGGCCAAGCTGGCGGATTACACCAGGGACCTGGTCAGCAATGCCGAGCGTGCCCGCTTCATCGAGGCGGTCAACGGCATGGACTCGCTCTCGGGCGATGAACTGGCCACGATCAACCTGGTTGTGGATGCCGGCAGCCTGGAAGCGCCCGACACACGCGGGATTTACTAGGGCTTTTCCTGACCGCGGCCAAGAGTCGCTGGCATTGCGCCAGCGTCCCTTGGCCACCGGTCGCCTCACAGTCGGCCCGTGCGTCTACGGCCTACCCACCGGGGCGGAATCCTGTCGGAAAACCCGTGCTGAGTAATGGACGGCATCACGCGGCCGAGGCGTGATTCAGCCCCACCAGGCCGCGAGCACGCCGCTGAACAGAACCAAAAAACCGCCGACCTCTCCCACCGCCAGCAGGGCCATGAACAGCGTCATCTGCCACGCGGGCATCTCCCGCTTGCCGAGGCGATGCGGGCGTGCCAGCTGATTGTCCGTATCCCGTAAAAAGCCGTGGATGCAGTACATCAGAATGGCGGCGGCGTAGAACACCACGTTGCCGATCACGCCGGCCAGATTCCAGATCTCCGGCCACACGCTGCGTGCCGCGAAGAACGCCAGCAGCAGCGCGGCAAAGCTGTACAGCAACGCCGCGCGGTGGGCGATGTTCACGTAGTACGGCGCCTCGGCGTTCGGGCTGGCCATGATGGCGCGCCATTTCCAGATGCCGGTGAGCAGGCCGGCGGTAAAGAACACGCCGGCGGAGAGGATGGCGAGTTGTTCGGCTGTCATGGGACTCCTCCATTTTTGTTCTGATTATTGCCGATGGCTGCCGAAATTACCGCCCTGATGCCGGTTCACGATGACAGCGCCTCCCGCAGCGACTTAACAAGTGCGTCACGCACCCGCATGTCACGGGTCTCGGCCTGCCCAACACCCCAGACTGGCCCGGGCCAGACGGCGTCGTCCGTGCGCCGTGCAATTACGTGCATGTGCAGTTGCGGCACCTGATTTCCCAGCGCGGCAACATTCAGCTTGTCGCCGCCGGTTGCCCGCATCAGGATTTCGCCGACCCGGGTGACCTCCTGCCACAGCGTGGCCTGGTCATCCGCAACCAGGTCATAGATTTCCCGCAGGCCGGGACGCATCGGGACCAGAATCAGCCACGGATACCGGGCATCATCCATCAGCAGGACTCGCGACAAAGCCAGATCGACGACTGGCGACGTATCCGCCGCCAGTCGCGGATGCAATGCGAAGTCGTCGGTGTCAGCCACGCAGATCGACGACGGTGCGGCCGGTGATCTCGCCGGCGATGATGGCCTGGCAGGCCTCTGCCACCTGATCGAGGGTGACGGTCTGGGTGACGATGTCGGCCAGTTGCGCCGGCTTGTGTTCGCCGGCCAGATCGGCCCAGATGGCCAGGCGCCGATCCATCGGGCATTCCACCGAGTGAATGCCCTGCAGCCCCACGCCACGCAGGATGAACGGCAGCACGGTGGTTTCCAGCTTGACCCCGCCGGCCAGACCGATGGCAGCCACGTTGCCGTAGGGCACGATCTGCTTGATCAGCCGCGCGAGCAGCTCACCGCCGACGCTGTCCACGCCGCCGCCCCAGCCGGGTTTCGACATGGGCTTGCCGTCGTCGGGGATGTCATCGGGCGAGATCACCTCGGCCGCCCCCAGCCCGCGCAGATACTCGCCGGCCGAGTCGGTCTTGCGGGTCACGGCCTTGACCTCGAAGCCCCGGGCGGCCAGCAGGCTGATGGCAAACGAGCCCACGCCGCCGGTGGCGCCGGTCACGGCAATCGGGCCCATGTCCGGCGTCTGGTGGTTCTCCACCAACCGACGCACGGCATAACCGGCGGTGAACCCGGCCGTGCCCAGCGCCATGGTCTCGAACAGGGTCAGCCCCTCCGGGCGCGGCACCACGCAATCCGCGGGCACCCGCACCTGCTCGGCGAAGCCGCCGTCGCGCTTTTCGCTCAGGAAATAGCCGGTGACCACCACTTCGTCCCCGGGCTGGAAACGGTCATCCTCGGACTGCTCCACTACCCCGGCCACGTCGATGCCGCCGTTGAGCGGGTAGCGGTGCAGGATCTTGCCCTTGCCGGTGACCGCCAGCGCATCCTTGTAGTTGATGCTGGAGTAGTGGGAACGAATGACGACATTGCCCTCGGTGAGCTCGTCAACGCTGACATCCTGCAGCGCGGCGCGAGTGCCGTCGTCGGTCCGGTCGATTCTGATTGCACGCATGAATTTCTCCCGCTTGAAAGCGGGCTAGGCTAGCATGGCCGCCGGCCGATTCGACCCGCCCGTTGGGGTCCGGCAAACCCGCGGGCGGGGCGTTGCGCAAGCAACCATCCAGGCCCTAGGCTGAAACCCCATCCCGACCATCACGGAGTGGCTGCCATGAGTGGACACGTCTACAAGATCACCGAGCTCGTCGGTTCCTCGCCGAACAGCATCCAGGAAGCGGTGGAGAACGCCGTGCACGAAGCGGCGCAGAGTCTGCGTCACATCCGCTGGTTCGAAGTCACGGATACCCGCGGCCACGTGGAGGACGGCGTCGTCGCCCACTGGCAGGTAACGGTAAAGCTGGGCTTCACCATGGAAGCCGGCGCGTGACCGACAACCCCGGTGAAAGCGGCTGGCATGCCGAGCTCGACCAGGATGATCTGACCGAAGATCGGGTTCCCGCGGACCCCATGGCGCTGTTTGCCGCCTGGTACGAGCAGGCTTGCGCGGCCGATCTGTTCGACCCGACCGCCATGACCCTGGCCACCGCCGATCCGCTGGGCAAGCCGTCCGCGCGCACGGTGCTGCTCAAGGGGTTCGACGACGATGGCTTCCGCTTCTACACCAATTACGACAGCCGAAAGGGCCGCGAAATCAACGCCAATCCGCATGCGGCGCTGGTGTTCTGGTGGGATCGGCTGGAACGCCAGGTGCGCATCGAGGGCGAGATTGCCCCGCTGCCGCCCGCCGACTCGGACAGCTATTTCGCCTCGCGCCCCCGCGGCAGCCGTATCGGTGCGCATGCCTCACCGCAAAGCCGCGTGATTGCCAACCGCCAGATGCTGGAGCGAGCCTACGAACAAACGGAACAACAGTTCGGCGATGACCGAGCGGTGCCGCGGCCCGCGCACTGGGGCGGCTACAACCTCAGCCCGCGGGCGATCGAGTTCTGGCAGGGCCGGCGCAACCGGCTCCACGACCGGATCGTCTATCGGCACAGCGACGGGCGCTGGCGGATTCAGCGTCTGGCGCCCTGATTGCTGCTATCATTCTGGGTTGAGGGGGTCGGCTGAAATGCCGGCCTTTTTTGTGTCCAACGCCCGGACCGGGCTGCACGCGGGAATGTCGTCGATGCGTCGATTCTGGCTATTGATCACCGCCCTGCTGGCGTCCACCGCCGCACAGGCCGCCGTCTACCCGGCGCCATCGGACGACAGCGATCTCATCGGCAAGACCATCACCGTCGAGGCCCGGGAAGCGGATACCTTCGTCGCCCTTGCCCGCCGCCACAACGTGGGTTATCGAGAACTCCGGCTGGCCAACCCGGACGTCGATCCCTGGTTGCCGGGCGCCGGCACGCCGGTGACCCTGCCCACGCGCTACATACTGCCCGACGCTGATCGGCGCGGGCTGGTGCTCAACATCGCCGAAATGCGGCTTTACTACTTCCCCCCGGCCGGTAGCCAGTACCACGGCAAGGTCATCACCTACCCGCTGGGCATCGGCCGCGAGGGCTGGGATACCCCGCTGGGCCGCACCACCATCACGCGCACCGCGGCGGACCCGACCTGGACCCCGCCCGAGTCCATCCGCGAAGAACACGCCGAGGCCGGCGACCCCCTGCCCCGCGTGGTGCCGCCGGGGCCGGATAATCCGCTGGGGCGGCATGCGCTGTATCTGGGTTTTCCCGCCTATCTGCTGCACGGCACCAACAAGCCGGCGGGCATCGGGCTGCGCGTGTCGCACGGCTGCATCCGCCTGTACCCGGAAGACATCGCGGCGCTTTATTCCATGATCGATCCGGGTACGCCCGTCACCATCGTCAACCAGCCGTACAAGACCGGCTGGCACGCCGGCGAACTCTACCTGGAGGCGCATCCGCCCGATGCTGACGGCAAGGGCCGGGTGGACAGCTACACACCGCTGGTCCAGTCCGTCATCAACGCCACCCGGAACCGGCCCGACACGCCAATCGACTGGGAACTGGCCGAGTCAGCCGGGACACGGCAGCACGGCATGCCCGAGGCAATCGGCGGCACCCGGCTGACGGCCAGCGACTGACGCGCATCGTCGCCCCA